>JBAWVV010000055.1:0-15828 GCA_037147115.1 Planctomycetia bacterium
GGGGCGCGTCAGCCGTCGGGATTGGCGAGGAGCTCGGCCAGCCGGGGGCGGAGGGCCGCGGGGAGGCGATCGAGGGTCGCGGCGTCGATGAGGCCGACGTCGATCATGTCGCGTAGGTGGGTGCGATCCTTGTCGCGGAACGCCGTCAGCTTCATGCCGATCAGCCGGTCGAGATCGATCGTTCGGTAGCCGTCGAGGATCTCCGCCGCCGACAGATCGGGGGATGGGACCGCATCGTTTGGCTTCACCCGTTCGCCGGCGAAGAGGATGTGGACCGCCTCCCGGGCCTTCCCGTCGGGGCCGTCGACGAAGATGTCGATCCCGAACGTGAAGGAATGGATGAAGCCGACCGACTCGAGGGCGGCTTTGACAGCGTCGAAGTCGGCCCGGGCGACGAGGAGATCGACGTCGACCGTGGTTCGTACCGCCGCCGGATCGATCCGCGCCACCCAGGCCGCCACGGCATGACCGCCGACGACCGCGTGGGGGATCCCCCGGGCCTCGAGCGCCGTCACCGCGCGGCGGAGTCGTTCCTTCACCATGGCGATTGCCAGCTCGATCCGGTCGAGGACGTCAAACCCGAACGCGACCACGCTCGGCTTTCCAGACAGCTCGCTGCCTGGGCTCGGATCCGATTTCGTGGGCTTCGTGGGGGGAGATTCGGCCATTCCCCGAGTGTAGCCGGAGGGGCAAATGGACCGCTCGATCCTGAATGAAGAGTGTACAGAAGAACACTCTTTTGGCAAGGATTGCCGCGGTCAGACGCTCGGGCGCTGGGCCGATCGCCCTTCTGGCCTGCGGCTGTTTGAGGGTCGTTCAAGGCGCCTTCAAAGGCCGCATGCGATCCACATACGTCGATTCCGGCCGGTGGGCTAGAATCGGCGAAATCCTCTTTTCCGCCATTTCGACGCCCCGGAATCGCATCATGGTGTTTGTCCGTCAGCGTGGCCTCGTCCGTCATCATGCCCACCGCTTGCTCTCCTGGATCTTCGTGGCGGTCGCAATGGCATGCTCCTTGGGCTTGCCCGAGATGCCGGCAGCCGAGATTCCTGCCAAAGCGATCAGCCCCGTGGAGGCCTTTCCCTTCGAGACCCTCGATGGGAGCGCGATCGAGTTTGATACGTCAGCCCGCTGCCATGTGATCGCCTTCCTCGGCGCCGGTTGCCCAGTGGCCCGGCAGTACGCCGGCCGCCTCGAGGCGATCGCGGCCGACTACGCCGATCAGGGCGTGCGCGTGATCGGCGTTGATGCCAATCGCCAGGATTCGGCTGACGAGTTTTTGGCGGCGGCCCGGGAGATGGAGGTGACATTCCCGCTCGTGATGGATTCCCGGCAGCGGATCGCCCGCGCGCTCGGTGCCACCCGCACCGGCGGGGTGGTGGTGATCGATCAGATCGGAAACGTCGCCTACGCTGGCCGGGTCGACGATCAATTCACCCCCGGCGTCGCCCGCCCCGCTGCGACGACCCACGAACTGACCGCCGCGCTCGACGATCTCCTTGCCGGCCGCCCCATTGCTGTGCCACGCACCGAACCGGTCGGCTGCCTGATCACGTTCGATCGCGACAGCGACCTTGTCGCCGAGGCCGCCCCGACCTTCCACCGCGACATCGTCCCGCTCCTCCAGACACACTGCCTCGAATGCCACCGCTCCGGCGAGATCGGCCCCTTCGACGTCTCGACGCTCGACGAGGTGCGCGGCTGGGCGGCGATGATGCTTGAGACGATGGAGCAACAGCGGATGCCCCCCTGGCACGCCGCTCCGGAGCACGGCAGCTTCAAGAACGCCCGCCAGCTCCCCGCCGAGGCGACGGCGCTGTTTCGAACGTGGCTCGAGGCGGGGATGCCGGCCGGCGATCCGACCACGAGCCCGCCGGGCCCGGCGCTCGTCGAGGGTTGGCGGCTGCCGCGGGCCCCTGACGCAATCGTGCCGCTCGGGCGGCGGCCCTACCGGGTGCCGGCGTCGGGGACCGTCGACTACCAATACTTCGTTGCCGATCCGCACTTCGAGGACGAGACCTGGGTGTCGGCGGCGCAGTGCGTGCCGGGAGCACCGTCGGTCGTCCACCATGGAATCGTCTTCGTCCGCCCCGAGAGTCTCTCCGACTTCCGGGGCATGAGCTTCGTCACCGCCTACGTGCCTGGCCAGCGGGCCACCGCCTTCCCTCCGGGGCACGCCCGGCGGATCCCCGCCCGGTCGAAGTTTGTCTTCCAGATGCACTACACCCCCGATGGCCGCGAGCGGGAGGATCTGACGAGCGTCGGCGTCGTGACGATGCCGCGCGAAGAGGTGACCCACGAAGTTGTGACGCTCGCTGCAATCGATCAAGACTTCGAGATTCCCCCCCACGCCGCCAACCACGAGGTCCGCGCCGAGCTGAAGGGCTTTTCCACGGGAAGCACGCTCCTGGCCGTCTCCCCCCACATGCATCTGCGCGGCAAGGCATTTGAGGTGCGGGCGCGGCGGGGAAGCGAGACGGAAACGCTTCTTTCCGTGCCACACTACGACTTCAACTGGCAGCACACGTATGAGTTCACCGAGCCGCTCCCGCTCGATGGCATCGACGCCCTCGAGATCGTGGCCCGCTTCGACAACTCCGCCGCCAATCCGACCAACCCCGATCCCGCCGAGACGGTGATGTGGGGGGAACAGACCTGGGAGGAGATGGCGCTGGCCTTTGTCGAGGTCGCCAAGCCGCTGGTGGCACCGGAGGAAGCAACGCCAGCCCTGGCTGCGACGAGCGCAGAGCCGGAGGACAGCGTCGCTGCGGCCCGGGCGGATTCGTTCCTGGCCCGGTTCGACGCCAATCATGACGGCATGGTCGTTCGCACCGAGGCCAGCCGAATCGTCCGCGACTATTCCTTCTCGATCCTCGATGCCGACGGTGATGGCCAAATCACCCGCGACGAGGCGCTCCGCGCGATGCGGGGGCGCCGTTGACCCCTGATCCCGCGCCGTCGGGTCATGGGCCCGGCGCGACATCGGCCGCTCCCTCCCCGCCGAGGCTCTCGGCTACCGCGCGGGCGTTCGCAGCCGTCATCGATCATCCCTGGCTCTGCCTCCTCTTCGCCCTCGGGCTCTCGGCATTGGCCGGCGCCGGCTACCGCGATCCGGGCTTCGCCGAAGCAGTCTGGAAGGGAACGTGGTGGCAGGCAAAGGGGGACGAGGGCGCCGCCAAGGACCAGCCTGTCGGCGCCGCAGGGGGGCCGGCGAGGGCCCCGCGCGCCGAGGTCTCCCGGGGGCGGCCGAGGCGCGCAGGCCGCGGCCGAGGCTCGGCCCTCGGCCGGGCCGACGCGATCATGGTGGTGGAATGCCCGCAGGTGTTCACCCGCGAAGGGACCGTCGCCCTCCGGCATGTCGTCGAGCGCTTGGAAAGCCTCGACGCGGTGGCCGGGATCACCTGGCTCGATCGGGCGCCGCCGCTCAACATCTTCGGCCTCGACGAGCCGATCCTCCCACGCGGCCCTGCTTCACCGAAGCGCTTTGAGGTGGCGCGAGCCAAGGCCCTCGGCCATCCGCTCGTTGTCGGCCAACTCCTCTCCCCCGATGCCCAGACACTGCTCCTTCTCATCACCTACGACTGGGCGCTGGTGCAGGACGAGGCCGACGTTACCGAAGCCCTCGTGGAGACGGCCGAGGCTGCGGCGGCCGCGCATCCAGAGGTGCCGATCTCGGTGGCTCTCACCGGCCCGGTGCCGATCCGGCTGGAATGGGTGCGCAACCGCGACGCCAACGAACGGCTCTTCCAGTTTGTTGGCTACGGACTGATTCTCGCCCTCTCCGCCGTGCTCTTCCGGGGGCTCTCGGTCGTCTTCGTCACCGCTTTGGCGCCGAGCTTGGGTGTCTTCTGGACGCTCGGGCTCGTCCGCGCGATCGGCCTCCAGGACAACCCCTTCAGCCACGTCATCCTTCCGGTGCTGCTGAGCCTCGTCGGCTTTGCCGATTCGGTCCACATGATGGTCGACATCCGCCGCGGGCTCGCCGCCGGGCTGACGCCGCGCGAGGCCTGCCGGCGCGCGCTCGGGACCGTCGGCGTGGCCTGTTTCCTGACGATGATCACGACCGCGATCGGGATGGCATCGCTATCGCTGGCGCGCCATGAGGTGGTCCGCGACTTCGGCTGGTCGTGCGTGATTGGCGTCGCTTGCACGTGGGTGGCGGTGCTGACGGTGCTGCCGCTGTGCTGCGCCACCCCCTGGGGCCGCGTTCTCGCCCGCGGTGCCGGCCGAGAAGTGATCGGCGGCCAACTCCACCACATCGCCCGCGGCATCGACTTCACCCTCCGCCACGCCCGGATCACCTGCGCCCTGACGATCGGGCTGTTTGTGGTGCTCGGATTCGTGGCCCTCAGGCTCGAGCCGGACGACCGGAAGGCGAACATTCTCCCCCCCGGAAGCGCCGCGCAGCGCGCCCTCGACCACCTCGACAAGGCGATGGGGGGGCTCGACGTCTGCTCGGCCGATCTTGAGTGGACCGACGGAAAGACTCCGGAGGAGATCGCCGATGTTCTCGGCGAGGTCAATGGCGTGATCGCCGCCGAATCGCTCCTCGGCCACCCGCTCTCCGTCTGCCGGCTCATCGATGCCCTCCCCGGGGAGGGGCTGGCGCGCGATCGGATGGATCTCCTCGACCTCCTCCCGCCGCCACTCAAGGAGAGCCTCTACGATCCGGTGAAGCGGACGGCGCGGGTGACCTTCCGCGTCCCCGACCGGGGTACGGTCGCCTGCAAACCGACGTTCGAACGGGTTGACGAGGCCCTGAAGCGGATCGAGGGAGCGCATCCTGGCTTCGAGCTTTCGCTTTCGGGCGAGCCGATCGTGCGCTGGCGCGAACTCTATCAGGTCGTCGTCGACCTGGCCCGCAGCCTCGGGACCGCCGCGATCGAGATTCTCGTCGTCATGATGGTGGCGTTCCGGTCGCTGCGGCTGGGGCTGATCGCGATCATCCCCAACATGCTCCCGCTGGCCGCTGCCACCGGCTGGATGGTGGCGACGGGGCAGCCGCTCGACATCGTCTCGGTGTGTGCCCTGACGATCTGCCTGGGGATCGCCGTCGACGACACGATCCACTTCCTCTCCCGCTACCGCTTCGAGCTCAATCAGGGGCTCGAGAAGACCGAGGCGATCCGTCAGGCGTTCGCCGAGGTGGGGACCGGAATGATCATGACGACGATCGTGCTCGTGGCCGGATTCTCGGCGGTTCTCGCCAGCGACAGCCGCGACCACCGTGACTTCGCCTCGCTCGGCATCGTCACCCTCGGCATCGCGCTTTTGTGCGACATCTTCTGCCTGCCGGCACTCGTGAAGGTGTTCGACAAGCCGCCGAAGTCGGCGGGTAGTCCGCTTGACGGATGACCTTCACACGCCATCCCTTCTTGTACTGCCGGCCTTTGTGAAACCGCCTCGCGACAGGCGGCCGTGGAGTTAGCGGGATTCGTCAGACAGAGGGTTGTGCCAGTCAACCGACGGAAATCGGCCGAAGTCGCGGTCGCTCGAGCAGAGCGTGCAGCCGTGCCCAACGGCGATGGCCGCGAGGTTAGCGTCCGGGATCAGGTTCGCAGCTGCCGAAGCCTCGTTCACGAGGCGGGAGAGAATACTCCAGTGATCGCGTGTTTCATGGACAATGCGGACGCACGGCTGCTTGAGCCAACGATCAACCCGCGCAACCGCCTCGACGCGCGACAGTGGGTTGGTGAGGATTCTTGGGTTCGTGGAAATCCGCAAAAATCCGTTGATCACCTGCCAGGCGAGGCCGACGTCTGCGGTCCCCGAGAGTTGGGCATCCCACCAAGCTTTGGCCTGATCGTGGTGTCTCGAAAGCCTGTCCTCAGCGTAAAGAATCAGGTTCGCATCGATCAGGTTCATCCAAAATCCTCACGCTCGGCTCGGGCGAGGAGTTCGGCGATGTCGTCATAGTTAAAGCCCGTCCGCAACCCCAGGTCGGAGGGCTGGGTGCGGTAGGGAACGGCGACTCGAGACTCCATGGCATCGAGCCCAAGGCGAAGGGCCTCGTTGACGACGTCCTTCATCGACCGGCCCAAGGCCTCCGCACCCGATCGCAGTCTTTCGACGAGAGCATCGTCGAGCGTCAGTGTGGTTCGCATTGATGCATCATGATGCTTGATGGCTTGACGGTCAACACGGCAGGACCATGCGTCCAATCGCTTTTTCCGGGTGCGTACGGCTACCCGCCGAAGGGTTCCGGCGAACCCCGCCCCTGAGCCGCCCGGCCTGTCAGTCGAACTGGCCTGTCAGTCGAACTGGCCGACGTAGACCATTGTTGTTCCGTCGGGTGACCAGCACTGATCGACGTTGTGGGTCGCGGTCTGGCCGGGCACGATCTGCGGCATGCCGTCGCGGGTGGGATCGCACTCGTAGACCTGGCGCTTGTCGAGGGCGACCGAATGCCCCGTGAAGGTGATCCGTCTGCCGCTGGGATGCCAGGCGATGTCTTCGTCGAACTCGTCGCCCGTGCACAGCAGGCGAACGTTGCCGACAGGCATCCGCGCGAGAGGGCCGTCGTCGTCTGCGGCGCGTTCGGGCTGGGCTTCGGCAAGCGGGATCGCCAGCTTCTGCACGGCCACCGCTTCCTGGCCATTGGGCAGCTGCACCACGCTGCACAGCGACCGGCTGTCGGGTGCCCAAGCGAAGTTCCACGTCCAATAGATGGGCAGGGCGCTCGAGGGGGGAGGCTGGCGAACGACCCGGCCGGTTTCCACGTTGCGGATCACGAGTTGGCCAGCTTTTTGGTAGGCCCAGAAGCGACCGTCCGGCGACCATTGGATCCCCCAGCCGGCGCTGTCGATCAGTCGTGCGCTGGCCGGATCCCCCGAGGCATCCATCACCCACACTCCGGACGTTTCGTTCCCCCACCGGGAGAAGGCGATCTGCTTTCCGTCGGCAGACCAACTGGGCATCCCGCCGTCTCCCAGCACCTTCAATTCCGTGCCGTCAGAGCGAATCACGAGGAGAGCGGTGTCGCCGAGTTGACGCCCCGGGGCGATGCCGTCCATGGCGATGAACGCGCCATCGGGAGAGAAGGTCGGCGAGCCGATGCTCGGGTAGCCAGGCACGATGCACAGCTCCCGGCATTCCGCGCCATCAGCCGACAGGAGCATGAGTCTCTCGCCGTGCTGTCGCGCTTCGTCAGGCGCCTCGTCGGCGGCCGAAGGCATGCTCGCGGCGATGCAGACGGCCAACGCCACCAGCCACGCAGCGATGCGTTGCGGCGCGAGGCCGACTGCGGCGAACGAGAGACGGATCGCGACGTGGACAGAGCGTGGCACAGGCATGATCGATCTCCCCCGAGCGGTTGGATGCCGCCGGAGACGTTGTGCGTCTCATCCCCGTGCGGCGGGTTTTCCCCGACGGAAAGTGTAGTTCGCCCCCCGGCCCGGCCACAATCAATCGGCGGGCAGCGTGACCTCGGCGCTAGCCTCCGGCCGCAAGGTGGCTGCGGCTCCGCTTACCTCAATCGGCAGGGGCCGCGTGCCCGCTGCCCGCCGTCGGACCGTCACGCTCCCGTCACGGCGGGCGGTGACGTCGATCAGGGAATCGTGGATCCGGATCGCCGTCACGGTCAGCTCCGGCCAAGTCGACGGGAGCTGCGGGGCGATCCGGCAGCCCTCGGCCGTCGGCTCGAAGCCGAGGAAGCCGTACAGCATCACCTGCGGCACGAGGACACTCTCCATGAACTCCTCGTCGATCCCCAAGCCCCCTGGTGGCCCGCCCCCCTGGAGCGTGCCGCGTGCGTTTTCCGGGGCGTAGTACTTCCGGTAGCCCCCCTCCCCTTTCACCTCCGCATACCAATCGATGATTGCCTGCAAACGCTGCCAGGCGTCATCGGGCCCGTTGGTGGCCAGCCGCGCTATGAGATCGTGGTAGCTGAAGCCGAGGACCGCGCCGCCATCCTGTACCTGGCCCCCCCAGGGGATCGACTCTGGCCCCGACCAGACCCAGCAGTAGGTCTCGACGTTGCGCTTTGTCGTCGCCCGTGGGGCGAAGCGCCAGTGGTAGATGTCGGCGCCGCGCGACGTGTCGCCGTCGATCTCACGCTTTCCGTCGAGCCAGGCGAGGATCTCCTCCGCCTGCCCGGAGGTCGCCATGCCATACGCAATCGCCTCGAGATTGACGAACGTGAAGCCGTAGTCGTGGGCCTTACCGGTGGCATCGATCCAGCCGACAAACCGGCCCTTGGCGGGATCCCAGAAGCGTGACTGGAAATCGGCCTTGATCGCGGCCACGAGGTTTTGCAGCTCATCGGGGCTGAAGGCCGCAGCGGTGACGCCGCCGGCGGGGGTGGCATCCGTCCCGGCCGGCATCATCCATTCGGGATGGCGGGTGACGGCGGCCTCGAGATCAGCGAGGCGTGCGAGGGCATCGGTGAGGTAGATCGTCGCCAGGCTGTCGTGGCCGCCGAAGGGGAGGAGATCCCAGTAGTTGTTGCCGACACCGAGACCGGGGAGGAGCCGCTTCGTGCCATCGGGCTTCACCTCCAGGCCGGTGCGGCCGTCATGCCCCACCCACCGGACGACGACGTGCTTCTCGTTGCGAACATCAAACTCCGCCAGCGCCCACCGCGCCGCGCGCCGCATCCGTGGGAGCGACAGGCGGAGGAAGTCGAGGTCGCCGGTCCAGGCGAACGTCTCGGCGCAGCCGCGGATGAAGAGGGCATTGGTAATCGGATGGCGCGTATCGATGGCGGTGAGTACCGACTTGAGCGCCACCGTGGCCCCCCGGGCACCGTCGATCTCGACCGAATATCCCGTCAGCAGGCCGCCGTAGCCCGGTTCGCGGTAGAGGGGGAGGTCGACGATGGCTAGCGTGCCGTCGGCCGGGGGGAGCGGAAGGGGCACCCCCGCCGCCGGCTGCCAGCCCTCCTGCCCCTCGATCTGCCACCGCAGCCGGGCCGAGGCGCCGGGCGGAAGCTTCTCGGCTCCCCATTCGATCCGGGCAAACGGCGCGACGATCGTGCCGCAGCGGAAGGGGGGCGTCCTGATCGTGGCACGGTCGGCCTCGACATCGAGAAGCATGCCGCGGACAGGATCGGCGGCTGGCCGCGGCACGGCTCCGACGAGTCCGAATCCGCCGGGGGGCACGAGGGGCTTGAGCCCGAGCTGCTGGATCGCCCACTCGTCGCCGGAGACTGAGAAATGCCAGCCCGATCCGGTGCTCTGCTGCCAGGCGGGGAACGGCCAACCGTTGGAGTGGGCCATGCCACGATGCTGCTGCATGGCGACGTAGCCCTCGTCGTCGATCCGCCGCCGGAGGAACGAGGCGAGGGAGTGCTGCCGCGCCGGCTCGGCGGCCCATAGGGTGGCGTGAGGAAGCCAGCCGTCCCAGAGCGTGCAGTCGCTCGAGGCCCGGGCGTGATGATGGGCATGAAGCTCGTCGAGGAGCGCCAGTGCCCGCTCCTCACCGGGAACGAGAAAGTGGGGGAAGTCGTCGGCCGCAGTGGCTCTGCCGACCGGGAGGAGCGCGGCGACGAGCAGGGCAGCTCGGAGGGCCGATTGGAAGGCTGGCATCGGGGACTCCGGGGCCGGAAAGACGGTTGGGAAGGGGGATGAAGAGGTCATCATCGCCTGTCAGCCGACGGGGACAAGCGGCGGCCGGCGGATGCTTGCGGCTCTGCGTTGGGAGTCGTACAACGTTGCGGTCTGGGAGGGGGCGACGGCAGGCCGTTTCCTTTCCCCAAAGTCACCTGGAAACGCCACCAAGAGCCCCGCGACCCCGACGAAAGAGACCACGCATGGCCGCTGCCTCGACCGCCAAACTCCCCGCAGCCAAGAATGTCAGCGCTGCCCTCGGCAAGGCGATGGACGCCGGCCGTGGCATGCTGCGGCTCTCCCCCACCTGGGTGCCGCGGAGCTTCCTCCACCCCGGCAAGCGGATCCGCCTCCACCCCGACGACTACTACGCCTACGGCCTCGACCGGGGCGGGATCGACGAGCGCTGGTTTGCGAGCACGACCGAAGCCGCCAACGAAGGGCGCGTTGTCGACGAGGGGCTGTCGTGGTGCGTCCACGAGGGGGAGCGTTTCCTCCTGCGGGACGCCGTTACCGAGGGGCAGGCGAAGCTCGTCGGCAAGGGGATCTGGGACCGCTACCAGAAGTGGCCGGTGTACTCGAAGTTCTTCGACAACATGGGGCCGATCCCCCATCACATGCACCAGTCGTTCGAGGACGCCAAGCTCGTCGGCCACGAAGGGAAGCCGGAGAGCTACTACTTCCCGCCGCAGTACAACAACTGCGACAACAACTTCCCCTACACCTTCATGGGCCTCGAACCGGGGACCACGAAGGAGGACGTTCGCCGTTGCCTCGAGAACTGGAATCGTGGTGACAACGGGATCATCGATCTCGCCAAGGCCTACCGACTGAAGCGCGGTACTGGCTGGCTGATTCCGCCGGGCGTTCTCCATGCTCCGGGCTCGCTGTTGACCTACGAGCCGCAGTGGGGGAGCGATGTGTTCGCGATGTTCCAGTCGCTCGTCGAGGGGCGGGCGGTGCCGTGGAGCCTGCTGGTCAAGGATATGCCGAAGGAAAAGCATCACGATCTCGACTTCATCATCGGGCAGCTCGACTGGGAGAAGAACGTCGACACCCACTTCAAGGAAGCCAACTACCTCGAGCCGATCCTCGACACGAAGCGCTCCGACGGCGGGGCCCACGATCGCTGGATCGTCTACGGCCAGGTCGATGGCCGGCAGTTGTTCAGCGCCAAGGAGCTGACGCTTGAGCCGGGCGCCCGGATCACCGTCAAGGATGCCGGAGCGAGCGGCTGGATCACGGTGCAGGGAGAGGGAAAAGTGGGTGTCCACGACGTCGCCACGCCGACCCTCATCCGCTTCGGCCAGATGACCGCCGACGAGCTGTTCATCTCGGCCGACGCCGCGACGGCCGGCTACGAGGTGGTCAACACCGGCCCGGGGCCGCTTGTGGCCCTGCGGTACTTCGGCCCTGATGTCCATGCCGATCTCCCGACCAGCGGCCGGAAGAAATGAACCGGCCGTTGATGCCGCTGAGCCGGTGAATCGCCGTCCGATCCGGCTTGTGAGCCATTCCTCCACCCGACCCCCTATCGAAAGGCCCCGTCCATGTCCGCGCACTCCGCCCCCAAGCTTCATAACGCCATGTGGCCTGGCCTCGTCGGCAAGGGGAATGGCGAGGGGCAGGAGCCGGCCATCAGCCTCGACACGATGCTCCAGCTGACGGCGGCGGCGAGTGTCAACGGGCAGAAGTTCGACGGCATCGACTACTTCCTCTTTCTCCCTCACACCGACCCCGATGCCTCCGACGACGAGATCCGTCGGATCGCCGACAAGATCGCCTCCTACGGCTTCGCCGTGGGGTCGCTCGTGGCTCCGATCTGGCCGGGCACGGTCGGCGACTCGGCCATGGGGAGCCCGGTTCAGCGGGCGAAGTTCATCGACGCGGTCCGCAAGGCCTGCCGGATCGCGAAGATCTTCAATGAGCATGGCGTGCGGAAGTATGGCGTGATCCGCATCGATTCGGCGGAGTTCGGCGTCAACCAGTGGCGTGAGCACGCCACCGCCAACACGAAGCGGATCGCGGCCACCTTCCGCGAGGCGGCAGCCGTGGCCGCCGGCCATGGCGAGCGACTGGCTGCGGAGGGGGAGATCTGCTGGGCGGGCATGCACTCCTGGAAGGACATGCTCGACCTCCTCGAAGCGGTCGATATGCCCGGCTCGCTCGGCTTCCAATGTGACCTGGCCCATACCTACCTCTACCTCCTCGGGTACAACGCCCCGGAGCACGCTCTCCTCAAGCCCGGCTACTCGGAAGCCGAGTTCTGGGCCGCCTACAAGGAGATGACCGACAAACTGCGGCCGTGGACGATCGACTTCCACGTTGCCCAGAACGACGGCAACGTCCATGGCGCCGGCGCGCACGACAAGACCGGCAAGCACTGCCCCGCAGACGACCCCAACGGCAAGCTCGACATCGTGAAGTGCTCGGGCTACTGGCTCGAGGGGGCGCAAGACCGGGGCATCAAGCACATCTGCTGGGACGGCTGCATGTTCCCCAACGCCACCCTCCACAACCCGCACACCTGGAACACGATCCTCAACAAGATGATCGAGGTCCGCAGCGCTCACGGCTGGGCCTGATCGTTCCCGTCCCGCACGCTTACTAGGCCCTCCCATTCCGTACCATTCCCTCCAATTCCCGCTCCATCGAAGGCACACCATCCATGGCAAAACCCCTCCGCATCGGCATGATCGGCTACGGCTTCATGGGCCGGGCCCACTCCAACGGCTACAAGCGGGTGGGGGACTTCTTCGATCTCGAGTATCTCCCCGTCCTCCAGGCGGTGGCGGCCCGTGATGCGGAGAAGGCGCAGGCCTTCGCCGAGCGCTGGGGCTATGGGCGCGTCGAGACCGACTGGCGGAAGCTCATCGCTGCCGACGACATCGACGCGATCGACATCTGCACGCCGAACAACCTCCATGCCGAGATCGCCATCGAGGCGGCGAAGCACGGCAAGGCGATCCTCTGCGAGAAGCCCCTCTCGATGGACGTCGCCGAGGGGGAGAAGATGGTGGCGGCGATCGAGAAGGCAGGGGTGCCAAACACCGTTTGGTACAACTACCGGCGCATCCCGGCCGTGACTTTCGCCAAGCAGCTTATCGATGCCGGCCGGCTCGGGCGCGTGTTCCATTACCGGGCCGAGTTCCTTCAGGATTGGACGATCAACGCTGATCTTCCCCAGGGGGGGGCAGCGCTGTGGCGGCTCGATGCCGCCGCCGCAGGCAGCGGCGTGACCGGCGATCTCCTCGCGCATTGCATCGACACGGCGCTGTGGCTCAACGGCCCCGTCTCCGACGTCACGGCGATGACCGAGACGTTCGTCAAGGAGCGGATGCACACCCTCACCGGCAAGATGGAGCCGGTGACCATCGACGACGCCTGCTCGTTCCTCTGCCACTTCACCAACGGTTCGCTCGGCCTCTTCGAGAGCACCCGCTACGCCCGCGGCCACAAGGCCCTCTACACCTTCGAGATCAACGGCGAGAAGATGAGCCTGAAGTGGGATCTCGAAGACCTTCATCGGCTCGAGGTTTTTGACTATTCCGACGCTGGGCCGGAGCGCGGTTGGAAGAGCGTCCACGTCACCGACGGCGACCATCCCTACATGGGGAAGTGGTGGGTGCCAGGGCTGGCGATCGGCTACGAGCACAGCTTCGTCCATCAGGTGGCTGACTTCCTCGAGGCCTACGCCAAGAAGCAGCCCGCCCACCCGACCTTCCGCGACGCCCTCGAGACGCAGCGCGTCTGCGACGCGGTGCTCTCCAGCGCCAAGAGCCACCAGTGGGTGAACGTCAACGGCAAGCCGGTGGGGTGAGACGACCGATTCGGTCACTCCCTCGCAACTGCGTTGACCGCAGCGGGTGCCTTCGTCGAGTTGCACCCCGACCATTTCGCGGATGACATTTCCGACGAGGGCTGGTTGCCGGTTGTCGGCGCCAAGCGGTGGGTGGTTCTCACCAACGACAAGAGAATCCGCCACAGGCGGATCGAGTGCCAAGCCCTCTTGGCTGCAGGCATCAGGGCTTTCGTCCTCACTGCCGGTCAACCTTCGGCTGCGTCGCCCTGGCCTTCGCCGCAATCGGGCTCGAGGGCCTCGATCTTTGCCAGTCTCCGGGCGTGACGCCCCCCTTCGAAGGGCGTCTCCAGCCAGGTCTGGATCATCTTGTCTTGGAGCTCTTGCCCGAGCATCTCGGCCGACAGGCAGAGGACATTGAGGTCGTTGTGGCGCCGGCTCATCTCGGCGGTCACTTCGTCATGGCAGGTGGCCGCCCGCACGCCGTGGACCTTATTGGCGGCGATTGCCATCCCGACGCCGGTGCAGCAGAGGAGGACCCCACGGTCGACCGTCCCGTGACTGACGCGGTGGGCGACGTCGGCGGCGATGTCGGGGTAGTCGACGGCTTCGGTGCCGTGACTGCCGCAGTCGACGACCTCATGGCCCAACCGTTCGAGCAACCCGATGAGCCGCAGCCGCGCTGCGACGCCCCGATGGTCACTGCCAATGGCGATGCGCATCGATCATCCACTCCTGCGTGCCCTGCCGGCACCCCTGGAAACGACTCGGAAAAATCCCCGTTCAACCTGTCCCCACGAATCGACCAAACTAGCCTAAGCCCGGGGAATGGAATCCACCAGTGTATCGATCCGGGCGGCCAAATGCCCGCGGATTTGCTCGGCACAGCGCCGGTAGGTGGGAAGAGGGGCGCCGATCGGGTCGAGAACGTCCTGCCGGTCGGGGGAGAGCATCGAAACCCGCCCCCCGGCCTCAGGAAACTGGGCCAGAACACCGGCCCGGTGGGAGGCGGTCATCGTCAGAATCACGTCGGCCTGGCGAACGAGATTTTCGGTCACCGGCTGGCTCTCGTGGCCGGAGAGGTCGGCGCCGATCTCGGACATCGCCTCGAGGGCCCCGGGGCTCGCCTTCCCCCCGCCCCAAGCGGAGAGGCCGGCGCTGGCGATCACCACGCCACGGCTCTCGACCTCGTCCGGCCGGCACTCCAGGCGATCGGCGACCATGAGACGGAACTGCGCCTCGGCCATCGGGCTGCGGCACGTGTTGCCGGTGCAGACGAAGAGGACCATCAGGCTCGAGAGGCGTCGGATCGTCTCCTCGGAGATAATCCCCGGGCGGACGACACGGACGGAATTGGCTTCGATGGCGACGGTGGTGGCGGGCTGGGCATAGCGGGTGCGGCCGTCGTCGAGGACGAGCGACAGCCCCGGCCCCGCGTAGGCCAGAAGTTCCTCGGCCGATATTGGCGACTGATCGCCGGTGATCGGCTCGAGCAGACCGATCGGACCGGCCAGCATCCGCATGCAGTCGGCGAGCATCGGGTGGCCCGGGACGCGCAGCCGCAACTGCCCGGCGCCCGTCACGGCATCGCGGGCCGCCGGGGGCAACTGGTGGACGAGGCTGTCTGGGTGATCCCCTTCGACCAGCGCGACCACCGGCCCCGGCCAGCAGCGCCGCGTCAAACGCCGGCCGACCGGGCTCACGCAGGGAGCCCAATCGAACGATTCATCCGCCCCCTTGAGCGCCAGCGACAGTCGCGGCTCGCCGGGACGCCCCGGAGCAAGAGCGAGGAGGTGGCCGACGGTGGCCGGGTGGAGGAGCGAACCGGCGATGCAGTAGTCGGTCTCGGTGGGGAAACCGACGCAGCGCCCCTCCGCCAACGCTTGCACCGCTCGGTGGACGACGTCGCGGGCGTCATCAGAGCGGCGCAGGTCGATGACCGTTGGCGGCATGGGCAAGGCTGGGGGATCTGGGGTGGCGCCAAGCCCGGAGCGTGCCGGACGCGCATCAGGCCTGACGGACAACCCTACCGGGGCCCGGAGTGGCCAGTCAAGGATCGGCCAGCCCGGGGAGGAACGCGGACCCGGCGCCCGGGACCGGTCGGCCGCAGCAGCGCACGACTGGAGGAAAAAGGATTTCGCCTTGTGGTGATCCCGTCGGCTCCGGTATCAGTCCCCGTCTTCCGCCGCCACACCGTGGCCCGAGAGTCGCCGCACCGAGTCGCCGCACCGAGTCGCCACCCCATGCCCGTCGACCCACGGATGTCAGATTTCCGCGGTTTGCAGCCGGCCACTGGCCCGCGGCCGGCCCGCGCGCCGCGCGGCGGACACCGCTGGAGGTTCGCGATTGTCCTCGGGATCCTTCTTGGACTGTTGCCCGGCCGAGTGACGGTCGGCCAAGCCCCGGGGGAGCTCCTTCCACCCCCCGTCTCTCCCGGCCTCCCGGCCCCGGCAGCCCTCCCCCCCGGGGGCGTGTCGCCGGGGG
>JBAWVV010000056.1:0-15818 GCA_037147115.1 Planctomycetia bacterium
CCCTCTGGTGGCTCGCCCGGCTCGACCCTGAGGCCCTCGCCACCCACGCCGGCCCCCGCGTCCTCACCCCCCATGCCGGCGAGATGCGCCGCTTCCTCGCCGCCGGCTCGGCGGCCGGCGCCTCGCCGACGGCTGGCGCTCCGCCGTCAGCCGCGGTGCTGGAAGCCGCCGCCGGGAGCCTCGCCGCCGAGTGCGGGCTCGTGATCCTCCTCAAGGGCCCCGACACCCTGATCACCGATGGCTCGCGGCAGGCCCGCAACACCACCGGCAATCCCGGCATGGCCACCGGTGGCACCGGGGACGTCCTCACCGGCATCCTCGCGGCGCTGTTCTGCCAGCCAGAGTCGTCCCCCGGCGCGGTCCGCCATTTCGATCCGTACGATGCCGCTCGTGTGGCGGCCTGGGTCCATGGCCGGGCGGGGGATCTGGCGGCCGCCGAGCTTGGCGAGCTATCGCTGACCGCCCGCGACCTGATCACCTGGCTGCCGCGGGCGTTCCCAGCAATCGTCGCGCCGGCGACGTGATGCTGCCGGCTGATTGCGCTGGCTTCTTCCAGGGGCAGCTAGCGTCGTGACGCTGGCCGGGCCAGTCGCGTGACGTCGAGGACGGCGTCATCGCGGGCCAGCCAGACTCGAGCCCTGTCGGTGATCTCAACGGCATGCCCGCCGGTGAACGATCCAAACGCCGGGAGCGTGAGGACGCGCTGATCGAGGTGGAAGCAGCGATCGGCGAAGCGATCGCCCGAAGGGGCTCGGAGCTTGACCCGCGGATGGACGTGGCCAGCGACGACGAGGCCGATCCCGGCGGACTGTGCCTCGTCCTTCTCGGCCTCGTCCTCCTCGGCGGCCGCCGCAGCGGCGATGTGGACAAACCGCAGCGGAGGCTCATCGAGCGCGGAGACACACTCATCGAGGCCGAGCTCACCGGCGAGCCGCCGCGCCGCGACATCGTGATTGCCGAGGACGAGGACCACCGCCGTCGTGGTCAGCCGGTCGCGGAAGGCGCGAAACTCCGCCACGACCTCGCTCGTGCAGCCGCTCGCGGCGTGGAGGAGATCGCCGAGGACGAGCACCCGGGCCACGGCATGATCGCGCACAAGGGTCTCGAGGCGGGCGAGATCTCCCTGCGCCGAGCCTTCGGGGATCGGAATCCCGGCCCGGCGAAACGTGGCCGCCTTCCCCAAGTGGAGATCGGCAACGAGGAGCGTCCGCGAGGCGGGGAGCAACGCCCCCCGTCCCGGAAGGAGAAGAATGTCGGCCGAGGCCGCCGCGGCTGCCGCAGCGGTTGAACGGTCCCCGGCCGCAGGGATCCCGGCAGCAGCGATGACGGGAAGCGGGGGAATCACGCGGCAGGTCCCAGGGAAAACATCGGCGCGGTAGCCTCGCGGTCCACGGTAGCGGCTGCCGCCAAGCCCGGCTAGCGGCGGGGCACCCGCCTTGGAGATCTTGATCGCGGCGACATGATTATCCTGCCCTGCTGGCCGAGGAGTCTTTGAGCTGCACTCTCCCACGAAGGCACACCTCATGTCGATCCAAAGCCAAGTCGAGTCGCTGGGGGCCTTCACGACTCGCGATTGATCGCGATCGACTGGAGTGCCGAAGAGCGCCGGTTGCGGCTCGTCGTCGATGACCTCTACGCGAACACCTGGGGCTATCCCGGATACCCGGGTCCCACGCGGGCGACAGTGACGTTCTCGGAGATCTCGCGCCTCGATGTCGCGGCGGACCTCACGCTTGAGGGGCTGTCGATCTTCGAGTGGTCGCTCTCGCTCGAAGCTCAGGGCCTCTTCTCGTCGGCGATCGGCTTGGCTCCGGGCGGCCGAGTCAGCATCGTATGCCGATCGATCGAGATCGACGGGATCGAGCCGGCCGCGGCGTGAGTCTCCGCTGCGCGGACCGGCCTAGGGGCAGCGCGGGACTCTTTTCGTGCAAGTCCCGCCGCGCGACCCCCGTCGCCACGGGCCTCCTACGCCTCCGCCTCGAGCTCGCGGGCCATGTCCATGATCCGTTCGAGCCAGCCCTGGGTCGTGAGCTGCGATTGGATCTGCTCCGCCCACAGCGGGAAGGCGAGCGGTGAGATTCGTGGCGTGTCGACGATCACAAGCTCGAGCGTGGCGAGCCGGTCGAGCGCCGCGCGCAGCCGCTTGAAATCGAACTGCCGTTCGAGGACTTCATCGCGCGCTTGCCCGAGGAGCATGTTGTCGGCGTCGTGTTCGGAGAGGACGTCGAAGAGGAGCCCCGCCGAAGCCTGCGTCTGCCGCTGCGTCTTCTGCCCGCCGGAGATGAGCCCCGCGACGCGGGCCACCTCGCGGAAGTGACGCCGGGCCATCTCGGTGCCATTGAGACAGCCGAGGAGATCGTCGAGGAGATTCGTTGGGGAAAGGAGCTCGCGCCAGGTTCGCTCGTCGGCGGGAAAGGGCTGCCGACCGGCGAGCTCGAGCCCCCAGTCGGTGGCGGCCAGATGGAGCGTGGCCGGCGTGCGGCGGGCGATCCGCCAGGCGATGAGCGTCGCCAAGCCGTCATGGACCAGCCGCCCCTCGAAGGGGAAGAGGAAGGCGTGATGGATCGTCGGGTCACCGCGCCCCCCGCGGCCGGTGGCCGTGCGTTCGAGAAGCAGCGTGTCGGCCGTGGGGAGCCGGCTCGTTCGCGCCTGCGTGGCCAAAAGCGGGAGCACCGCCCTGACTTCCGGGAGGATCTTGCGGCCGGGCGTGGCGACCGATTGCACGAGGTCGAGCACCGCTCGGGCGAGGAGCGTGGAGAGAGGCATCCGGCTGCCGTTCCAACGTGGCACCTCGAGCCCTTGGCCGGCGCCCCGGCCGCGCTTCACCCAGGCGACAAGGCCGTCGAAGCGAAAGAGCACAAGCGGGCGGCCAGCAAACAAAAACCGATCGCCCGGGGCGAGCCGGGAGATGAACGATTCCTCCACCGTGCCGAGCCGACCGCCGCGGATCCACTTCACCTCCACCGTGGCATCGCTGGTGATCGTGCCGATCGACATCCGATGGCGGCGGGCGATCGCCGGGCCGGCCACATACCAGCGCCCGAAGCGCTCCTTGATGCGGGCGAAGTCGGGATAGGCGCCGAGCGCCGGGCCGCCCCGGGCGGCGAAGTCGAGGGCCCAGCGCCATGAGCGGTCGTCGAGGCGCGCATAGGCATTCGTCGAGCGAACTTCGGCAAGCAGGTCGTCGGCCCGGAAGCCCGCGCTGCAGGCGACGGTAACCAAGTGCTGCGCGAGAACATCGAGCGGCTGCTCGAGCGGCACGCGCGGCTCGACAACCCCCTCGGCCACCGCGCCGCGCGCCGCGGCGCATTCGATCAGCTCCAGCGCATGCGTCGGCACACAGATCAATCGCCCGGTGGCGCCAGGGGCATGGCCGCTCCGCCCGGCCCGCTGGAGGAGCCGGCCGATTCCCTTCGGGCTCCCCACCTGCAGCACCTGCTCGACCGGCCCGAAATCGACCCCCAGATCGAGGCTCGACGTCGCCACGACACACTTCATCCCTCCGCGCCGCAGGGCCGCCTCGGTGCTGGCCCGCAATTCCCGATCGACCGAGCCGTGGTGGAGCGCGAGCGTCTCTTTCCATGCGGGCCGGGCCCCACGGATCGCGTCGTGCCAGCGCTCTGCCTGGGCGCGGGTGTTGGTGAACACGAGCGACGTCGTCGCCCCGTCAAGGACCCCGAGCACCTGCGGCAGGAGCCGCATCCCCATGTGCCCGGCCCAGGGGAAGCGCTCCATCGGCTCTGGCACGAGCGTCTCGATGACGAGCTTCCGCGGGATCCGGGCACTGACGACGCTCGCCGTGGGAACACCGGCCGGGCCGACGAGCGCCGCGAGGGCCTCGTCGAGATTGGCAAGCGTCGCGGAGAGGCCCCAGGTGGCGAGCCCCGGGGCAAGGGTGCGCAGGCGGGCCAGCGCCAGCTCGGTCTGCACGCCGCGCTTCGTCGCCAAAAGCTCATGCCATTCGTCGACGATCACCGTCTCGATACGGGCGAAGAGTTCGTGGGCATTCTCGAGCGAGAGGAGCACCGAAAGCGATTCGGGCGTCGTCACGAGCCCTTCGGGCCAACGCTTGCGGAGCCGGCTGCGCTCGGCGGCGGTCGAGTCGCCGGTCCGCAGCGCCACCTGCCAGCGTGGAGCCTGCTGGCCCGGTCTGGAGAGCCACTCGGCGAGGTCGGGGAGCGGATCGGCAAGCGCCCGGAGGGTGTCGGCAGCCAACGCCCGCAGCGGCGTGATCCAGACAACACGTGGCCCGCTGCCGACCGGCGGCTCATCGACCACCCCTGCCTTCTTTCGCGCCGTCGCGCGGCGGCGGCTGTGGGCCAAGGCCCCGAACCAGGCAGCGAGGGTTTTTCCGGTGCCGGTGGGAGCATGCACCAAGCCGCTCCCGCCCGCCGCTGCGGCCCGCCACACCTGCTCCTGGAAAGGAAAGGGCTTCCATCCCCGAGCCCCGAACCAGCGCCGCAGCGTCTGCAGATCGGCAGGAAACCGGCCCACGCCCCTGGGGCTCATTCCCCCTCCTCCCAGAGCATGGTCTGGCGGTCGCCAGGGCGGGAGATCGGCCGGGGGCCGCGGGGCGACCGCGGGAGCGGCGGAAGCGGCTCGATGGGAGCGACCAAGGCGCGCAGATCGGCGAGCGTACCGGCCTCGGCCGGCGCCTTGTCTTTCCGCCAGCGGACGATCCGCGGGAAGCGGACGGCCACCCCCGACGCATGCCGGGTCGACTCCGCCACGCGCTCAAACGCCAGCTCCATGACAAGCGTGGCCGTCACCCCTCGCCACGGCCCCTTCTTCTCCAGCGTCGTCGCCCGGATGATCCGATCGATCGCCGTCAGCTCCTCGTCGGTGAGGCCGGAGTAGGCATTGGCGATCTTCACAAGCCGCCCATCGTGCCAGACGCCGAAGGTGTAGTCGGTATGGAGCCCGGCGCGGCGGCCATGGCCGGCCACCGCGCCGATCAGGACCGCGTCGATCTCGAGTGGTTCGATCTTCCACTTCCACCATTCACCGCGCGTCCGTCCGACGCCATAGGCGCCGTCTTGGCGCTTCAGCATCACCCCCTCGACGCCGCGATCGCGAGCTGTCGCGCGGGCCGTTGCGACCGCGTCCCAATCGGCCGCAGTGATGAGGGTGGAGAGGAGGAAAGGCACGCTGTCGGGTGCTGGGGAGGGGAGGGGATCGCCCGCCAGCGGCGGCTCGAATACCGGCCAGCCCCGCGCCGCGGCGAGCGTTTCCAGCTGCCGGCGCCGTTGGCCGAGGGGCTCGGCGCGAAGGTCGACGCCGCCGGCTTCGAGGAGATCGTAGGCGAGGAACGCCGTGGGAAGCTCGGCGGTGTCGCGGCGGGTGGGGGCCTTGCGATGGAGCCGCTTCGAGAGCGTGTTGAAATCGAGTTGGCGCCCCGCCCGAACGACGAGCAACTCGCCATCGAGGACGGTGCCATCGGGGAGGTCTTCCGCCGCGGCGACCAACTCCGGAAAGCGCTCGCCAACGAGCTCCTCGCCGCGCGTCCAAAGCGCCGTCTCCCCGCCGCGGCGCACGAGTTGCGCCCGCACACCATCCCATTTCCATTCCACCTGCCAGCCCGCCAAGGGGCCGAGCATGGCCGGGGGCTCATCGAGCGGCGCGGCGAGGAAGAATGGGTAAGGGCGGCGCGACGTGGTGGCGGCGGTGGGATTGAGAAGCTCGAGATAATCCTCCGCCCCCTCCAGCCGCGCGGCGACGAGGCGCTCGAGCATTTCCGCTGGCTCAACCCCCGCCACGACAGCCAGCGCCCGGGCCACGAGCGTGCGCGACACCCCGACGCGCAGCCCCCCGGTGAGGAACTTGTGCCACACGATCCGCTCCCCGGCTCCGAGGCCGCGCCAGGCCTCCTCGACCAGCGCGCGCTTCCGCCCTTCGTCGGCCTCGGCGCGGATCCGTTCGACCGTTCCCCGCAGGCAGTCGGCGAGCCCGCCCCACCGCGTGGCGGCGTCGATCGGGGAGTTCGCCACCGGCTCCGGGAGGAGGAGCGCGAGCGTCTCGGCGAGATCGCCGACGTGGGCATAGCACTCCTCGACGAGCCAGTCGGGGATCCCCGCCACCTCGGCCGCCCACGCCCGCAAGCTCGCCGTCGACACCCCCCGCGACTGGCGCCCGCCGGAGAGGATCTCGACGGCCACGGCGCCATCCCCGGGGGGGACGGCGCGGAAATAATCGACGAGCAGGGCCTCCTTCTCGGAGGTCTTCATCGTCGCATCGAGGCCCCAGTAGAGGTCGGTAAACCGCTTCACAACAGCTCGCCCCGGTCGGCAGGGTCGACCGCTGGCCCGGCGTCGGGGTCGCTCCCCTCGGTCTCGTGAGCCCCTTCGGCCCCGACACCGTCGTCGCCTGCATCACCGGCATCATCCCGATCGGGCTGTTCGCCGGTGAACCGGGTCGCGAGGACGTCGGCCTCGAGCCCCCGGCCGCGCAGGAAGCGGGCAAATGCCTCGCTCGAGCCATGGGTGACGAGGACGCGGCGGGCGCCGGTCGCCTCGACGGCGGCGACGAGGCCGGGAAAGTCGGCATGATCGGAGACGACAAACCCCGTCCCGAAGCCGCGCCGGCGGCGGATGCCCCGGACGGTCATCCATCCCGACGCCTGGGCCACCGCCACCTCGCCGAACACGCGCAGCCAACCGCTTCCGGCCACCGACGGCGGCGCGATCACCAGCGCTCGCCCCTGACCGACGCGCTTGGCCCGCGCTGGCACAGCATCGATCGGCGGCAGACGGACGCCGCTGTCGCGATAGGCGCGGACGAGCTTCATGACGGCGCCATGGCCGTGGATCGGGCCGATCGACGGATCGACCATCGCCGCGAGGCGCTGCGCCTTGCCGAGGGCATACGCGAGGAGAACGCTCGTTTTCCCCTCCGCCTGATTCGCCCGCCACCAGGCATTGATCTCGGCGGCGATTGTGTCCGGCGCCGGCCAGCGGTAGATCGGCAGGCCGAATGTCGACTCGGTGATAAAGACATCGCAGCGCACCGGCTCGAAGGGGGCGCAGGTCGGGTCGGGGGCGGTCTTGTAATCGCCACTGACGACCCACACCTGACCTTCGTGCTCGACGCGCACCTGCGCCGACCCGAGAACATGGCCGGCCGGATGGAGCGAGACTTTTACCCCGTTGAAAGTCGTTGATTCGCCGTAGCGGAGCGTGTCGATCGGCACGCTGCCACCGAGCCGGCTCCGCATCACGAGCTTGCCGGGGGCAGCGCAGAGATAGCAATCAGACCCCGAGCGGGCATGATCGGCATGGGCATGGGTGATGACCGCGCGGGGCACCGACCGCCAGGGGTCGATCCAAAAGCCCCCCGCGGGGCAATGGAGCCCGGCCTCAGTCACCTCGAGAAGGTCCATCATCCGCTCCCGCCTCCCGCGCCAGCGAGCGAAACCGCTCGGGTCGCAGCAGCCTAGCAGAGCGGGAGGGCCCGGCTGTCGCGGGGCGACCGACAGCGTCGGTCAACGATCAGCCCGATCAGCCTGTGGAGGTCAGCGATAGGCCTGATTGCCAACGGCGGGGAAGCGGTAGCCCCCCATGCCGAGCGGGGCGTACGTCGGCCAGTCACCGGGGCGGACGCCCGGTTGGGTGCCGTAGACGGGCCAGGTGGGGGTGCGGGGAAGCGTCGGCGGGACGAAGTATTTCGGCCGCTGCCGCAGGCCAGTGGCGTAAGGAGAGCGGCCGGGGAGGAAGGGGGCCTGCCGCTGTGGCTCGCCATGTCCCATCGGCTTGGCGCGGCCAACGCCTCGCGGCTCGCCCAGGGGGGTCCGCGGCATCATCGCACTCTCATCGGCCCGGACGACGATGACCGAAGCCACAAACCAAATCAGCGACCCAATGAGGATCCGCAGCGCCCGTCCGTTGTCACTGCGATCGGCCAGGAGGCTGGCGAGTTGGCGAACAGGGGCGGTGGACATCGGCGACTCCGGGAAACAACGCATAGGTTGTTCGAAGCATCGACCGGCCCGCTCGCCTCTCTGCGGAGAAACCTCCGACGCACCGGAGATACCGGTTTGTCGGAATGGTGGGGAAAGGACTGTTGTAGGTCCGGCAGAGACTCGAGCGCAGCGCGGTGGCAGGCTTCAGGGTTCCGGCTGCGAGCTCAGAACCGATGACTCGGCGAGGGGTTGCCCGTACCCCGGGAGCCGGGCTTGACGGCAAGCGGAGCCACGGATGGCGAAGCGCAGGCGGCATGCAGCGAGCGAAGGCCACGGAGTGCCGTAGCGAGCGTCCGGCGACGGGGTGCGGGCAACCCCGAAGCCTGCCGCAGCGGCCGCGAAGCCCTTCGGCGATTGCGCGCGAAAGGCCCTTACTTTTGCCCACTCCCCGCCCAGCGGAACTTCACCGGCATGTCAAAAACCTTTTCGAACAGATCGGTGCGCCGTTCCGCCCCCCACAGGTCGACCTGCGGATCCTGATCGGCCACCGCTTCGAGCGTCACACTCCCACCTTCGACGCTCACGATCGCATCGCGGACCTGCTGCGACCGGCTCCGGTCGAGGCCCCCCGCCAAGCGGAGGACGGCCGCCATGCCGTGGACGCGGGCTTGGTCGGTAGGGGTGAGGCGGAGGAGGTTTTCGTGCTTCTTCTTCGGATGCGCGCCGCGGTGATAGCGGGCGACATTGGCGATCAGCTCCAGGTCATGGGCCCGGATCCCGGGGAGACGGCTGTTGCGGATGAGATGGTAGCTGTGCTTGTGGTGCTTGTCGTAGTTGATGACGTAGCCCACGTCCTGGAGTCGGGCGGCACTCTCCAGGAGCGGTCGATCGGCCGGATCGAGTCCGAGCGGCTCGGCGAGCTGCTCCCAGATCCGACCGGCCAGCGAAGCCACGGCCCGGCCATGCTCGACCTCGCCCGAACAGGCCGATGCCAGCCGTTCGATCGCCGCGTCGCGGAGCGCGGCGTGGTCAACCGGCGCGCTGTTGGCGCCGAGCACATCCTCGAGCATCTCGCGTACGAGCCCGTCGCGGACGCCGCGTGTGTGGACAACGACCGTGTTGACCCGGAAGCGCTTCAGAAGCCCGTCGATGATCGTCAGGCCGGCGATGATGATGTCGGCCCGATCAGGCGTCATGCCCGGCAGCGCCCGCCGCGCCCGCACCGGCAGCTTCCGCAGCCGGTCGAGGAGATGGCGGATCTCGGCGTGCGAGACGCGGTAGCCGGGGACGGGGAGGTCGCTCTCTCCTTTCGAAGCCATCACCATTTCGGCGACGGTCGTGAACGTGCCGCCGGAGCCGACGAGGAAGTGAGGGGCAAACATCGGCCGCGACGTCTTCTTCTTGAGGGTCGTCGCCACCTCCTCCTCGAGGCCGAGGAACTTGGCGGGATCGGGGGGATCGCCGCTGCCGAAGCGCTCGGTGAGGCGCACGGCGCCGAGCGTCGTCGGATAGATCGCCTCGATGAGGTTGCCGGTGGCGAACACGATCTCGGTGCTGCCGCCACCGATGTCGGCAACGACGACGTTCTTCCCGGTGAGATCGATGGCGTGCTGGACGCTCGAGAACGCCAGCCGCGCCTCCCGTTCGGAGCTGATGACCTCAATCTCGATCCCCACCTCGTCGCGGACGCGGCGGCAGAAGTCGGGCCCATTGCGGGCCTCGCGGACGGCGCAGGTGGCGATCGTCCGCAGGCTGGTCACCTGATACCCGGCGGCGATCTCCCGGAAGCTCCGCAACGCCTGGAGCGTGCGGGCCATCGACTCGTCGTCGAGCACCCCCGAGGCGACGCTGCGGCCCAGGCGCGTCGGCTCCCGCTCCTCGTCGAGGATCCGGTAAGTGCCGCCGCGGAGGGCCTCGGCGACGAGCATCCGCACGCTGTTGGACCCAATGTCGATCGCTGCCAGGCGGCTGGCCAAATCGGGCGAGAGGTAGATCTGCTTGTCGTCGGTCATCGGTGGTGAGAATCCAATGGTGTCCGCGGCAGCGGGGCGCAATCCCAAGCAGGGATTCAGAGATTCATGGGCTGGGATTCATCGGCACGATCCCATGATACCGTCGCCATGGAGGGACCTTCCCGCGGGAAAGGCAGGCGTAGGCTACACTCGGAAGCGTCCTGTCTCCGCGGGGCCGCCGTCGTCCCGTCAGTCCGCGTTCCCACGATATTTCTCCCTCCCTTGCCGCACTTTGCCGCCCCGCGTCTGCTTGCCGCTGGCCCCCGCTGGCAACCGGGCCGCGCTTCCTGCGCGGTGACCGTCGGCAACTTCGACGGTGTTCATCTCGGCCACGCCGCGATCGTCGCGCGGCTGCTCGAGGTCGGCGGGCATCTCGGGATTCCGACCGCTGCGTTGACCTTCGATCCCCATCCCGCCCGGATTCTCCGCCCAGGCGCCGCTCCGGCGGCGCTTTCGACCCCTGATCGCCGTGCCGAGCTCCTCCTTGCTCTCGGGGTCGACGCGGTGCTGGTCCAGCCGGTCGACAAAGGATTTCTCGCCCAGCCGGCGGCGGTCTTTTACCGGGACGTCCTCCGGGGGGCTGTTGCGGCCGCGGCGATCGTCGAGGGGCCCGACTTCCGCTTCGGCGCCGATCGTCAGGGCGACCTCGCCTTGCTGGAGTCGCTTGCCGCCGAGGACGGTGTGGAGGTGATCACCGTCGCGCCGCTCACGGCCGGCGGGGAGGCGGTGTCGAGCTCGCGGATCCGCCGGCTGATCAGCGCCGGGGAGATTGAAGCTGCTCGCGGGCTGCTCACCGCTCCATACCGGATCGATGGGCTCGTCGTTCACGGCCAGGCCCGGGGCCGGACCCTCGGCTTCCCCACCGCCAATCTCGAGGGGATCGCCGCGCTCCTCCCGGCCGCCGGGGTCTATGCCGGCCTCGCTCATCCCCCCGCGCTGCCAGCCGGGGCAGGGGGGGAGCCGCGGTCACCCTACCCGGCCGCGATCCACATCGGCCCGAATGTCTCGTTCGGCGCCACGGGAGTGACCGTCGAGGTCCATCTCATCGGCTTCGACGGCGACCTTTACGGCCAGCGTCTCGACGTTGACTTCCTCGCACGGCTCCGTGACACTCGCCGCTTCGAATCGCTCGACGATCTCAAGGCCCAACTGGCGAACGACGTCGCCCGGGCCGGGGCCGTCGCCGCTGACTTCACATCCTCTTCGAGTGGCTGACCGGCCGACTTTCCCGTTCCTCCCTTCTTCTTCCACGGAGCTTCCATGGCCTCGACGCGTCTCGACTGGGCAGCCCTCGTGGAGGTGTTGCGGAACTGCCAGAAGGTGGTGCTGACCAGCCATGTCCGCCCCGACTGCGACGCACTGGGCAGCGAGCTCGGCATGCTCGGAATCCTCGAAGCGATCGGCAAGGATGTCCGAATCGTCAACGCCCAAGCGACCCCGCCGACGCTCGCCTGGATCGACCCCGACCGGCGCATCGAGTCGCTCCAGACCGGCGTCAAGAAGGCCGACCTCGCCGACCGCGATCTGTTTCTCATCGTCGACACGTCGGCCTGGGCGCAGCTCGGGGCGATGGCCGATGTCGCCAAGGAGATGCGGTCCAAGGTCCTCGTCATCGATCATCACGTCAGCGAAGACGATCTCTCCGACCGCTGGTTCAAAGACACCACCGCCGAAGCGACGGCGAGGATCATCAGCGAGGTGGCGCTGCGGCTCAAAGTCCCGCTCACCGAGCGGATCGCCACGCCGCTCTACGCCGGCCTCTCGACCGACACCGGCGGCTTCCGCTTCCCCTCGACTTCGGCCGAGACCTTCCGCGTGGCGGGCCGGCTCGTCGACGCCGGCGCCAGCCCCCCGGCGGTCTATCGGGAGCTTTTTGAGCAGGATTCGCTCGCCCGGATCCATCTCGTCGGGCGAACACTCGCGGGGGCGAAGCCGGCCCACGACGGCAAGGTGATCTACTCCAGCGTTCGCCAGTCCGACATCAAGGAAGTCCACGCCCTGCCGAGCGACACCGAAGACCTCGTCAATCTCACCCTCGCGGTCAAGGGGACGGAGGTCGCCGTGATCCTCATCGAGCAGCCCGACTCGCGCGTGAAGGTGAGCTTCCGCAGCCGCGGCAAGGTCGACTGCAATCTCCTCGCTGCCGCATTCAACGGCGGCGGCCACAAGGCAGCGGCAGGCGCGATCCTCCCCGGGCCGTTCGACGAGGCGATGGCGAAGGTCACCGCCGCGGTCGACGCCGCCTGGGCGGCGAGCTGACTCGTTCGGGGGCGATGAGCGTGGCTCATTCGAGCCGACGCACGTAGAGCGCACTTCCGGCCGCGAAGAACGCGGCAGCGACGAGGAGCGTGAGGGACTGTGGGATTCCTTCGGAATCGAACCACAAGCTGAAGAAGCTTGCCGGGGCGAGGAAGGGGACCTGCAGACTGAACATGACCCAGGGGACGGCGACAGGAATGGCAATCGCCCCTACCGCCGCGATCACGGGGCTCTCGACCCAGCCGGCGAGGAGCCAGGCCAGCGCCGTCGCCAGGAGCGTGAACGCGGCGACCATGCCGAGCAGCCCCAGTCCGGATCGGTAGTCGTCGGCTTTGACGAGTTGTGAATTTCCGAGAAGCGGAGCGACCAAGAGCACCGGGGCCCACAGCGCGATCGCCACGGCTGCGAGGAGCACGACCTTCGCCACCAGACGGACCGAGCGCGACACCGGGAGCGGTGCGATGAACTCTGCCGACCGGTCGGCCCGCTCCCCGGCAAGACTGTTGGCGGCGATCATCGGGAGGAGGAAGACGCTGACGTGGACGGCGATCCATGTGGCGAAGTAGCCGACAACCGCCATCCTATCAACGACGCTGATCTTTCCGCCGGCCGTCTCGGGGGGCTGTGGCAGGCTAAAGACCAAGAGGAGGAGTGCAACGATGATGCCCAGCGCCACGAAGAGGATCGTGCGGCTGCTCCGCCATTCCCGCCACACGAGCTGATCGAAACCGTTCATGACTGGCTCCTTTCGTCAGCCCGGCCCGACGGGGCGCGGGCCATGTGCTTGAAGATCTCTTCGAGGGAGAGGGGATCGACGCCGAGGATCTCGACGCCGGGGAGAGCCCGGAGGCTCTCGATGACGCCGCCTGAGCCATCACGGAGGACGAGCGTCCACTCGCGGCCGGAGCGCTGCGCGCCATAGACGTCGATCCCTGCCGGCAGCGGACGGGGAAGGGCATCGTCGACACGCATCCGCACGCGGCGCACCGCGGCGAGGAGGTCGTCGGTCGCGCCATGGTGAACGAGCCGACCGGCGACGACGACGGCGATGGAATCGGCGAGGCGCTGGACATCGTCGAGGGAATGGGAGGAGAAGAGGACCGTCCAGGGGCGATCCGGGGCGGCGGCGATCACCGTCTCCACCACCTCCTCGCGGGCCAGCGGGTCGAGGCCGGCCATCGGCTCATCGAGGAGGAGCAACTCGGGCTCAGGGGCCACCGCCGCCACGAGGCCGAGCTTCACAAGCGTGCCGCGCGAGAGGCTCCCGACGCGTGTCTTCAGGGGAATACCGAGCCGGTCGACGAGACTCGCGGCGAGGGGGGCGTTCCAGCGGCGGCGGAGGCCGCGGCAGAACCGGAGCACCTCGGCCGCGGTCATCCACCGATCGGCGTGGAGGGTGTCGGGGACGTAGCCGATGCGCTCACGGAGCGCGAGGGCGTCGCGGAGTGGATCGAGGCCGAGAACGCGGATCGTGCCCGCGGCCGGCCGCTCAAGGCCGAGGAGGAGGCGGACGAGCGTCGTCTTGCCGGCGCCGTTGGGGCCGACGAGCCCGCAGATCGAGCCGGGGGGGATCGAAAGCGAGATATCGTCGAGGGCGACGGTCGTGCCGAAGCGTTTCGTCACGCCGTGCATCGAGATTGCCGGGGCGGAGGGCGGGGCAGGGGCCGCCGGGCCGACCTGGGCGTGTGGAGCGAACGTGGCGTTCATGCGTCGGCCTCCTTCGGATTGCGGCGGAGTTTCGGTGGTGCCGCGGGGATGACGGGGGACGGGATCGATCGCGTGGCGGTGGCGAGCACCTGCCGGAAATCGGCCGCGATCGATTCGGGGGCAAGGCCGGCAGCCAAGCCGATGCGGATGCCCCGCTCGAGCGCGGCACGCACCTCCTCAACGGCGCGGGGACGGGCGTCCCCCGGGGCCCGCTCGGCGACGAACAGGCCGAGGCCACGGCGGGCTTCGACGATCCCGTCGCGGGCGAGTTCGTCGTAGGCGCGCTGGACGGTGTTCGGATTCACCCGGAGGGTGACAGCCAGTTCGCGGAGGGACGGCAGAGCCTCCCCCGGCCGGTAGGTGCCGGCCGCCACGCCCCCGCGGATCGCTTCGGCGATCTGGAGATAGATCGGCAGGTGGCGGCGGGGGTCGATCTGCACGGCGCGAATCCTCAGACAAGGTGGCCTGTCGGCCTAGTGAACTAGTTCGGTAGTGCAGTTTAGGGAAATCGAGAAAACGTGTCAACTCGTGCATCAATCTCAATGAACGGACCCGGGAAAAGGCTTCAGCCCGCCCCCATGGCCGACCGTGATTTCGGCCGCTTCCCAACGCTTCGTGTCCGCAATCCCTGCCTGTGAGACCACCATGCCCGCCCCGATCACGATCACCGGCTTCGAGACGCACGACCTGCGCTTCCCCACGTCGCAGCATCTCGACGGCTCCGACGCGATGAATCCCGATCCCGATTACTCGGCGGCGTACGTCGTCCTCCGAACCAACGCCGCGGGGATGTGTGGCCACGGGATGACGTTCACCATCGGCCGGGGCAACGAGCTGTGCGTTGCTGCGATTCATTCGCTTGCCAGCCTCCTCGTGGGCCAGCCGCTCGAGGCCCTCATGCGGCGGCCGGTCGACCTCTACCGCCGGCTGACGGCCGATTCACAGCTCCGCTGGATCGGCCCGGAGAAGGGGGTGATCCACCTCGCCGCTGCCGCGGTCATCAACGCCGTCTGGGATCTGTGGGCCCGCGTCCACGAGAAGCCCGTCTGGCGGCTGGTGGGCGAAATGTCGCCGGAGGAGTTTGTCGCCTCGGTCGACTTCCGCTACCTCGCCGACGCGTTGACTCCGGGAGAGGCCCTTGAGCTGCTCCGCGCTCGGGAGCCGGGCAAGCCGGAGCGGATCGCCCACCTGGTCGACTCGGGCTACCCCAGCTACACGACCTCCGCCGGATGGCTCGGCTACTCGGACGTAGCCCTGCGGGAGAAGTGCCGCGATCTCAAGGCCCGTGGCTGGTCGCACTTCAAGATCAAGGTCGGCCGCGATCTCGAGGACGATCTGCGTCGCTGCCGCGTCCTTCGCGACGAGATGGGGCCGGAAGCCCGGATGATGATCGACGCCAATCAGGTGTGGGATGTGCCGGAGGCGATTGAGTGGATTGGGGCGCTTGCGGAGTTTGACCCCTGGTTTGTCGAGGAACCGACCCACCCTGACGACATCCTCGGGCACCTGGCGATCGCCCGCGCGATTCATCCGCTCCGCGTTGCCACCGGAGAGATGTGTCACAACCGGATCATGTTCAAGCAGTTCATGCAGTCGGGCGCGATGCAGGTCTGTCAGCTCGACAGCTGCCGGCTCGGCGGGGTCAACGAGGTGATGGCGGTGCTGTTACTCGCCGAGCGGTTTTCAATCCCCGTCTGCCCCCATGCTGGCGGCGTCGGCCTGTGTGAGTATGTTCAGCACCTGAGCATGATCGACTATGTGTGTGTCTCGGGCTCACTCGACGGCCGCGTCGCCGAGTATTCCGACCACCTCCACGAGCACCTCCACGATCCGGTCGTGATGCGGGCCGGCTCGTACATGCCGCCAGAGATGCCGGGCTACGGCGTGAGGTTCACCGACGCGGCGATCGAGCACTTCTCGTTTCCCCGCCCGGGGGCGTGAGCTTG
>JBAWVV010000057.1:0-15775 GCA_037147115.1 Planctomycetia bacterium
AGGGGAGGCGTGGCCGTGGTCGGCGGGAGGTTGCCGCGACGCCCCGAAGAACACCCGCTCCACGGCCCAGAGCATGTACCAGGCTCCGAGCACGACACCCACGACCGCAGCGACCGCCATCGTCAGGTAGGAGGTCCGCCATTCGAATGCGACTCCGCTCCAAGCCCGCTGAAACGACCCCAGCAGCACCATGAACTCGCCCACGAAGCCATTCAGCCCCGGCAGCCCGATGCTCGAGAAAGTGAAGAGGATGAACATGAACGCCAGCCATGGGGCCCGCGCCGCGATCCCGCCGAGATTCGCGATCGAGCGCGTGTGGTAACGCTCGTAAATCATCCCGACCAGCGCGAACAGCCCCGCCGCCGACAGGCCGTGGTTGATCAACTGGAGCGTTGCTCCCTCGACCGCCACCGGTTCCAGCGCCGCGATCCCCATCACGCAGTAGCCCATGTGACTCACCGACGAATAGGCGATGAGCCGCTTGAGATCGCTCTGGGCCAGCGCTACCAGCGCCCCGTAGAGGATTCCGACGACCCCCAGACCGAGCATCCAGGGGGCGGCCGCGGCGGTGGCCTCGGGGAGCATCGGGAGGGAGAAGCGGAGGAATCCGTAGATGCCGATCTTCAGCAGCACGCCGGCGAGATCGACGCTTCCCCCCGTCGGCGCCTCGACGTGGGCCAGCGGCAGCCAGGTGTGGAAGGGGACGATCGGCACCTTGACGGCGAAACCGGCAAACAGGGCGAGGAACACCCACCACTGCAGCCAGCCCCCGCGGGCATCCATCGGGAGCGGATGGACCGCCAGGTCGGCGGTGAGCTTGGCGATGTCGAAAGAGAGCGTGCCGGTGTGCGACGCGCTCCAGAGGACGATTGTGAGCAGGCCCAAGAACGCCAGCACGCTCCCGGCAAGGGTGTAGATGAAAAACTTCACCGCCGCCCGACGGCGGTCGTCGTGCCCCCAGATGCCGATCAGGAAGAACAGCGGCACGAGGGTGAACTCGAAAAACACATAGAACAAGATCACATCCCGGGCGGCGAACACGCCGAGCATCGCCGATTCGAGGATGAGCAGGAGCGCGTAGAAGCCGACGGGTTTCTCTTTGATCGCTTCCCAGCTGACCATGACGGCCGTCACCGAGAGCAGTGCCGAGAGGCCGAACAACCAGATCGACAGCCCGTCGAGGCCCAGCGCGAAGCGGACGTCGAACGGCCCATCGACGAGCCACGGCCCCTCGCTGACGGCGAAGGCGTGCCCGGCCGACACCTCTGGCAGGGCACGGAGGATGAGGAGGACGGCGCCGGTGAGTGTGATCAGCGTCGTCACCGCCGCGCTCTGACGCACCGCCGAGACGCCGCGCGACCCGAGCAGCCAGGCCGCCAGGGCACCGACCAGCGGCGTGAGGATGACCAGGATGAGGTGGTTGGCTGGGGAGAAGGGGTTCATGGCTGGGGATGTCGCGGTGGAGCCGGTGGTTCGGTGGAGGACTGGTCGACCGGCGGATCAGGGGCGGAGTTGCCAGGCGAGGGCGAGGACAATCGCCAGCACCCCGACAACCCCCGCCAGGGCATAGCGCTGCACGAGGCCCGACTGCATCCGGCGGATCGCCGAGCCCCAGGCGAGCGGCACCTGGCCGATCGCATCGACCGTGCCGTCGACGATCGCCCGGTCGAAGAAGGCCGTGACCATCGCCAGCGCCTCGAGGGGTTTGACGATGAGCGCGGCGTAGATCTGATCGAAGTAGAACTTATTGGCAAACAGCGCTCCCAGAGGGCCAAGATAGCGTTCCATCTGCGGCGAATCGCTGCGCCGACCGAGGTGGCCGATCGCCGCCACGGCGATGCCGATGGCGGCGGCGAGGGTTCCCTGGATGGCGATATCCGGATGGAAGGCATGCGTAACGGCCGTCGCCAACACGGCCGGGGCGTTCAGCGACGGGGTGGCGGCGAGAAAGCTCGAGAGGGCATTGGTGAAGAAGAGCACGATCCCCGAGAGCGCCGAAAAAGCGGCCAAGACGAGGAGCGGGTTGGTCATCGCCGGAGGGGACTCGTGGGCGTGGTGCCCGGCCTCCTTCGGGATGCGGACCGGGCCGGTGAAGGTCATGAACACCGCCCGAAACGTATAGAAAGCCGTCAGGCCGGCGGTCAGCAGTGACATCCAAAAGAGCAACCGCCACGTCGACGGATGATCGAGGGCGTCGAGGCCGACCTTCTCGGTCGTCGAGGCGTGATCGGTCGTGCTGAGCGTGCCGGTCGCGCGCGCGGCAAGCGCCGTCGACCGCGACGTCATCGAGGCCGGGCGGAACGGGCGGACGCCGCGGTCGGCAACCCCGCCGGCATCGATTCCCGGTCCCGACGGTCTTCCTCCGGCTTCGCCGTGATCGGAGCCATGGGCATCGGGATGAGCCTTGGCATGGAGCGAGGCGAGGACCTCGTCCTTGCTGAAGAAGCCGGCGAAGGGGGGGACGCCAGCGAGGGCACAGGCGCCGATGAGAAACGTCGTGGCGGTGATCGGCATCACGTGCCGCAGGCCGCCGAAGCGCCGCATGTCGATCACACCCCCCATGGCGTGCATCACCGAGCCAGCGCCGAGAAACAGGAGCGCCTTGAAGAAGGCATGCGTGACGAGGTGGAAGATTGCCGCGGTGAACCCGAGCATCGTGCCGGTGCCGAGGGCGACGAACATGTAGCCAAGTTGGCTGATGGTGGAATACGCAAGCACCCGTTTGAGATCGTTTTGCACGGTGGCGATGAGCGCGGCCACCAGGGCCGTCGTCGCCCCGACGATCGACACCATCGTGAGCGCTCCCGGGCAGCCCATGAACAGCGGCGCCGAACGGGTGATCAAGTAGATTCCCGCCGTGACCATCGTGGCGGCGTGGATCAGGGCGCTGGCCGGGGTCGGCCCCTCCATCGCGTCGGGCAACCAGACATGGAGCGGCATCTGGGCGCTCTTGCCGCAAGCCGCCAGGAGCATCAGGAGGCAGATTGCCGTGCCGACGGCGCCAGCGACGTAGCCGGCTTCGTCGGCGATTCGGGTCTGCCCCAGGATCCCCTCGACGATCGTGCCGTCGGCGAGGCGGGTGTCGTGGAAGTTGAGCGTGCCGTAGGTCATCCAGAGCAGAAACACGGCGATCGCCAGACCGAAGTCACCGACCCGGTTGACCAGAAACGCCTTCTTCGCTGCCCGTGCGGCCTCGGGCTTGGTGTACCAAAACCCAATCAGCAGATAACTGCAGGCCCCCACCGCTTCCCAGAAGACGTAGACGAGAAGGAAGTTGCTCGCGGCCACGAGCATCGACATCGAAAACACGAACATCGCCACCAGCGCGAAGAACCGGGGATAGCCCGGATCGTCGTGCATGTAGCCGATCGAATAGATGGCGACCAGCAGTCCCACGCCCGTGATCACCATCAGGAGCGTGGCGGTGAGCGGATCCAGACGCAGCGCGACGGGGATCGAGAAGGTGCCGCCGCTGACGGCCGTCCCCGGAGCAATCGGCACACCGGCCTCCGCCGCGGGCAGATCGCCAGACCGGGCGTCGCCGACGGTGGCCCATTGCCAGAGCGTCGAGATCATCTCGACCGGTTCGACCGGATGCTTCGGGTCGGTATGACGGCCGACTTGATTGGCGGTGCCGAGGAGAAGGAGCAGCGCGACAACCGCGGCAGCGCCGATCCCCGCCACGGCCGGGACGTGTGCACGGGGCCCGAGCCGGCGGCCGAGGAGGACGGTGCAAACAGCCCCCAGCAGCGGCAGCAGGGGGACGAGCACCAGGAGGTTGGCGGCGGAGGACTGCATGGGAGTCGGTTCGGGGGCCTATGGGGGTCGGGCGTCGATGCCGGGGACGGGTGGCCGGCAGGGGAGTTGCCGGCGCGACGGTCAGACGTGGTCGCGCTCGAGAGATCGGGAATCGTCCCCCTCGGGAAGGACACCGGCGGGAGAGAGGTGGGGCCACGTCGGCACCACGCGGTCGTCGGCGGGGAGCCCATGGTCGATCACCCGGGGGAGGTTCTCCTCGCGGAGCGCCTGCCAGGCGGAGGCGTCGAGACGACCGGTGCGGGCGAACGCCTGGAGCACGAAGACCAGTGCCACCGCAGCCTCGCAGGCGGCGACGGTGAGGACGAAGACCACGAGGACCTGCCCTCCCCAGTCGCCGTGGTAGCGGCTCCAGGCCACGAGCGTCACCGACACCCCCTGGAGCATCAACTCCGCGGAGAGGAACATGACGATCAAATTGCGGCGGGTGAGGATCCCCACCAGGCCGAGACAGAAGAGAACGGCCCCCACGAGGAGGGCATTGGTGAGCAGCGTAGCGGGGATCATCGGCTCTCCCTCCGGTGGTCGGTTTCGGTTGCCTCGCCCCGCGATACGACGGCGATGGAGCCAACCAGCGCCACCAGCAGGAGCACGCCCGCAACCTCAACGGCGAACAGATGCCGGCCGAACAACTCGGCGCCGAGGTGGGCGACCTCGTCGGCATCGACGCTCTCCACGCCGGCCGTCGCCGGGGCGATCAGCGTCGCGCTCCGGTCATCCTCTGATGCGGCGCCTTCCGTGGCCGCGGCCATGGCCTGTGCCCGCGAGGGCATCCGGCAACAGGACGGGGGTTCGGCGGCGGAGAGGCGGCCGATCGACAGCGTGAGCAGGCCGAGGAGAACGGCGCCGGCGGCGGCCGCGAGCATCGGCTCGTTCGACACCCGGTCGTAGGGGGCCATCCCCGACGGCTGGGCGAGCATGAGCACAAACAAGAACATCACGAGGATCGCGCCGGCGTAAACAACGATCGTCGCCACGCCGAGGAACTGCGCTCCGAGCACGAGGAGCACCCCCGACACGCCCGCCAGCGCCATCGCGAACCAGATCGCCGAGTAGACCGGCGAGCGGGTCACGATCGTTGCTAGGCCGGAGATGACGGCGATCCCGGCAACGGTCAGGAAGACGGCGTCCTCGCCAACACCCCCGAGCGAGCGGCCCGTGGCGGCGAAGCCGATCAGCGCTCCGGTGCCGAGGAGGAATCCGAGCCGCCGCGAGTTGGCGGTGTCGGACGTCTTGGGGAGGAGGAGCCACAAACTCGCGGCGAGGGCGGCGACGCTCCCCGCGAGGAGGAGCCCGGTGATCGGGAGGGTCGCGGCGACGGGATCCATCAGTGGTGGCCTCCCGCCCCGGCCGCGGGGGAGCCCGGGGCCGGACCGAACGTCGACATTCCACCGGCGGCGAGCGTCTTCGACTTCATCGGCTCGGCATCTTTCGTCATGTCGTAGACGCTCAACAACTTCTCCTTGTCGAAGATCATCTCCTCGCGGCTTTTTCCCGTCAGATCGAGGAGGCTCGTGAGCTCGATCGCGTCGACGGGGCAGGCCTCCTCGCACATCCCGCAGAAGATGCAACGGAGCTCGTCGATCGCGAAGCTCTCCGGATACTTCTCCCGATCGGGCCACGGGCTCTCAGTGGCGACGATGTCGATGCAGTGTGCCGGGCAGGCGGTGGCACAGAGGAAGCAGGCAACACACTTCACTCGGCCAGCGTCGTCGCGATTGAGGCGGTGGACGCCGCGGTAGATGAGGGGGTTGCCGACGGTCGGCCGGACCTCAGGGTAGTTCACGGTCACCTTGCGGCTCACCATGTGCCGCGCGGTGGTCGAGAGCCCCTGGAGGAAGAGGGGGAGGTAGAGCCGTTCGGTGAGCCCGAGCGGCTTCTCTTCGAGCCAGGTGATGGCTGGATCGGTCGGTTTCATCGGCTGCCTACCAGTGTCGGGGAAACGTTGTGAGGCGAGCGTTCGAGGCGCTCGTGTTCGGCGAGCTCGCGCTCGATGTCGAGAGGATCGTGCGTCAGGATCGGGGTGTTGTCGGTGCCCGAGGGGGTGAAAATCCCGGCCACGAGCCAGCCAGCGAGGCAGGCGATCCAGGGGAGCGCGATCGCCACAGCGCCCGCGAATCCGGAGCCGAGGGCGGCGACGAGTTGCGGGCGAAACTCCTCCACCGTCGCCACCGTCACGAGGTTCACCAGCCCCAGCGGCAGCATCACCTTCCAGGCGAGATTCATGAGCTGATCGAAGCGGAATCGCGGCCAGCTCCAACGGACGAGCATGAAGAACACGATCACTCCGAGGATCTTCCCCGAGAGGATGCCGAATCGCAGCAGGGCCTGGATCCAGCCGATCTCCTGCGACGATCCGGTCACGCCCCACAGATGCCAGCCGCCGAGGAACAGGATCACGATCAGGAACGCCGCCGTGATCATGTGGAGGAACTCGGCCACGAGGAACAGAAGCAGCTTGATGCCGGAATATTCGGTGTGGTATCCCCCGACGAGCTCCTGCTCCGCCTCGGGGAGGTCGAACGGGAGCCGCGCCGCCTCGGCGAAGCTCGCCACCACGAAGACGATGAAGCCCAGTGGTTGGGCAAACGCATACCACACGCCCGACTCCGCCTGGGCGTTCATGATCGTGTCGAGCCGGAGGCTGCCGGCGGCCAGAACGACGCCAAGCAACCCGAGGCCGAGGGGGATCTCGTAGGCAACGAGTTGGGCACTTGACCGCAGGCCACCGAGGAAGCCGTATTTGTTGTTGCTCGCCCAGCCCCCGAGGAGAACGCCGTAGACCGCGATGCTCGACAGCGCGAAGACCCACAGCACGCCGACGTCGAGGCCCGGCGCCACAAGGAAGGGGACCGGATCGGGGAGGCCGGGGATCCCCAGTGGCGGGAGGACGCTTCCGAACGGAATCGCCGCGAAGATCGCCAGGGACGCAGCCAGAATCACCAGCGGCGCCGCGTTGTAGAGAACGCGGTCGACGCCGCTCGGCGTGAAATCTTCCTTGAGGATGATCTTGAGGCCGTCGGCCAGCGGTTGACCGAGGCCGAAGAGGCGGATCTTCGTGAGTGGGATCCCGACCCGGTTCGGCCCGCGGCGATCCTGCACCCAGGCGGCGATCCACCGCTCCAGGAGCACGAGGTACGCCGCCGCGGTCATCAGCCCGCCGACGAGCAGGCCGATCTTCACAAGCGCCGCAAGGGTTGCCGCAGAGGGGAGAAGATTCATGGGCTGGGATTCGTGGCGGTCGGGACGGGCGTGGATGTCGGAGGGGAGCCAGGAGCGATCGAAGGGCCGAACCAGTCAGGACGAGGCGAGTTGGTCAGGACGAGGCGAGTTGGTCGACGCGGAGATCGACACCGACGGCGGGGAGGTCCGCGCCGAGCGCGGCCAGAGCGGCGGACGATTCGGCGATCTGCCGGCGAACGGCCGCGGGGTCGTAGAGGCCGCGACGGCCGAGCATGTTCCAGTAGAGGCGGCCTTCTGGCCAGACCCCGGCCGGGGCCCGGACGGCAGCAGCGAAGACTTGAGCGCGGTGGGCGACGTTGACCCAGGTGCCGGCCCGTTCGGCGAAACCGGCGGCGGGGAGCCGCCAGGTGGCGAGCTTCGACAGCGGCGACTCGAACAAGTCTTGGACGACGAGCGATCGCAGCCTTCCGAACGGCGCCGCGGTCGTGTCGTCGATCCAGGCATGGGGATAACCGGCGGTGATCCACGCCGCGTCATACTCGCCGGCCCCGACGGCACCGACGAGATCGTTCCAGCCGCGAATCTCCGGCTCGAAGAGGGCCACCACCGCCTCGACACCGATCCGGTTGGGACACTTCTCGGCCCGGATCGTGAAGCCCCCGGGGAACGATTCGTCGCTGCCGGAGACGGGGACATGCCCCACGAACAATGCCGCCTGCTGGTCGATCGAACGGGCGACGGCGCAGAGCATCCACGCCTCCTCGAGCGTGAGCATCGGCGAGACCGCAACGGCGAGCCGACCGGCGCCGGAGAGATCCTGGCGCAGTCGCGTCGTCACGTCGGACCACTCCACCGTCTCCCGGTCATCGTTGGTCGAGACGAGCCGGCCAGCCGAGAGGAGCCGGGCGGGATCGTGGAGATGGTGCCACCCGTACCGGCCGTCGTCGCACATCCACCACTTGTTGACGTGGGGATTCTCACGCGGCTTGAGGCGGTAGACGGTGTCTTGGTTGTGTTCGGTGACGATCGAGCATCCTGCCGAGCAGCCGCCGCAGACGTTCGACTCGCGCTTCAGGAACCAGACGCGCTGCTGGTAGAGGAAGTCCTTGTCGCCAAGGGCTCCAACAGGACAGAGGTCGACGACGTTGCCAGAGAGTTTGTTGTCGAGGGGGAAGCCGGGGAAGACCGCGATCTCCTCCTTGGAGCCGCGGTTGATCACCATCAGTTCACTCGTCCCCGACACCTCACGGGTGAACCGCACGCAGCGGGTGCACATGATGCAGCGGTCGACGAACAGCGTGACGGTCGGGCCGACGTCGCGACGGCGGCTGTGGAAGGGATTCAGATCGGTGCGCCGTTCCGCCTGACCGTGCTCGAAGTGGTAGTCCTGAAGGAGGCACTCACCAGCCTTGTCGCAGATCGAGCAATCGATCGGATGATCGATGAGCAGCGATTCCTCGACGCGGGCCCGGCTGTCCTTGACCAGCGCCGTGTCGGTGACGATCACGGTGCCGTCCTTCGCCGGCGTCTGACAGCCGGGGACGAGTTTCGGCATCATCGTGATCTTGCCGGTGGCGGCGTCGCGGGTGCCGGTCTCGATGAGGCACATCCGGCAGCTGGCCACCACCGACAGCCCCGGGTGCCAGCAATAGTGAGGGATCTCCACGCCGGCGCGGCGCGCGACCTCGATGCAGTTGAGCCGCTCGTGGGCGCCGATCTCGATATCTTTACCGTCGACGATGACTGTGGGCATGTGGCGTGTTGGCAGGAGGGGCGATCAGGAAAAGGTGCCAGCCACCATGTTCCTGGGGCGATTCGGCACGCGGAGGTGGCTTATGAAAAGGGTGGCTGGCACCTTTTACGGTCAGTGGGCTCCGACGATCTGGAGGGCAGGAACGGGGTCGGTGACCATCCAACCGGAGGGATTCGTCCGCTTGATGTAGTCCTCGAACTCGCCGCGGAACTTCTTGATGGCGTTCTTGATCGGCCAGGCCGCACCGTCGGCGAGCCCGCAGATCGTCGACCCGGGCATCATGCCCATCGTGTTGCCGATCTCGGCGAGGAGGTCGAGATCCTTGAGCCGGCCCTTGCCGGCCCGGATCCGCTCGAGCATCCGCAGCGACCAGGCCGTCCCCTCGCGGCAGGGTGTGCACTGCCCGCAGGACTCGTGGGCGAAGAACCGGCAGGAGTTGTGGAGGAAGTCGACAATGCTCACGGTTTCGTCGATGACGACGACCGCGGCGGTGCCGAGGCCGAGGCAGCCGACCTTGCCGGGGCCGGCGAAGTCGAGTGGGGTGTCGAGCTCGGCCTCCGTCATCAGGCCCATCGAGATCCCGCCGGGGATCACCGCCTTCGCCTTCCGCCCCTTCCACACCCCGCCCCCCTGGCCGTCGATGAGTTGCCGGGCGGTGATGCCGAGGGGGGCCTCGTAGCAGCCGGGGCGTTCGACATGGCCGGAGAGGCAGTAGAGCTTCGGCCCGTAGCTCCCCGGATCACGCGGGTTGTTCGGGTCGGAGGGAACACCGATCGAGCGAAACCACTCGACCCCGCGGCGGGCGATCTGGGCGACGCAGGCCATCGTCTCGATGTTGTTGACAACCGTCGGCTTGCGAAAGAGCCCTTCGATTGCCGGGAACGGCGGCTTGATCCGCGGCCAGGCCCGCTTCCCCTCGAGGCTCTCGATGAGCCCCGTCTCCTCACCGCAGATGTAGGCGGCCGCACCGCGGTGGAGGTAGAGATCGAGCGAGAAGCCGCTCCCCTGGATGTTCTTCCCGAGGAGCCCGGCGGCATAGGCCTCGTCGATGGCGCCCTGGAGGCGGTCCCAGCACTGTGGGTATTCGTAGCGCAGGTAGAGGTAGGCGGTGGTGGCCCGCGTCGCGTAGGCCGAGAGGATGATCCCCTCGATCACCTGGTGCGGGTCGTCCTCCATCAGGATCCGGTTGTTGAACGTTCCCGGTTCGCTCTCGTCGGCGTTGATGCACAGATAGATCGGCCCGGGATGATCCTTGGGGAGGAACGTCCACTTCAGCCCGGTGGGGAATCCGGCGCCGCCCCGGCCGCGCAGCCCCGACGACTTCACCAGCTCGATCACGTCTGTCGGCTGCTTCTCCTTCAGCATCCGCTCAAGCGGCGCGTAGCCGCCACGGCTGCGGTAGCTCGCGAGCGTGTAGCTCCCGGCAACGCCGACGGCTTCGAGGAGAACCGGTTGGAAGGTGGTCATGGGTTCGTTGGGGTGGAATGCGGGGAACGAGGAACGACGAAGGAGCGATTCAGGACGGTGTGCCAGCCGGCGACCGGGCGTCGCGGACGAACGCCTCGGCCGACTCCTTGGTGAGGTTCTTGTGGAGGGTCTGGCCGGCGAGCATGCAAGGGGCGAAGTCACAGGCCCCGAGGCACTCGGCGGGCTCGACCGTGAGGGCACCATCGGTGGTTGTGCCGTAGGGATCGATCCCGGCGGCATGGCAGATGTGGTCGAGGATCTCCTCGCCCCCCCGCAGCGCGCACGACACCGATCGGCAGACCCACGCCCGGGTCCGACCCGACGGCTTGTCCTGCGGAAAAAATTGATAGAAGGAGAGCGTGTCCTGAACCTCAGCCGGGGCGAGGCCAAGGAGTTGGGCCACTTCGACGACAGCCTCGAAAGGCACGTACCGGAGGCAGTCGTTGACGATGTGCAGGGCCGGCAGCGTCAGCGCGCGGCGGTTGGGGTAACGGGGCGCGAGGGCCTCGATCTGCGCGACCATCTCGGGCGTCAGGATCCGCTGGGTGGTGATCATGGGGCGGGGTAGGGAGGGCTGGTCGGACGGTTGGCTCTGGGCGTGGACGGGGGACGGTTCAGCGGTCGAGTTCGGCGGCGATGATATTGAGGCTGCCGAGAACGGCGACCACGTCGGAGAGCGTGTGGCCCCGGATCAATTGGGGGAAGAGCGAGAAGTGGAGCACGGACGGGGGCCGGCAGCGGGCCCGGTAGGCGGTATCGTCGCCGTCGCCAACAACATAGAAGCCGAGCTCGCCGTTGGGGGCCTCGATGGCGGCGTACGACTCCTCGTATGGCACCTCGAACGTGCGGTTGCTCATCGAGAGTTCGAAGTGGGAGATCGTCCCCTCGATCGTCGAATAAACCTGCTCCTTCGACGGCCGGCCGACCCGCTGGTCGACGCCCACGTTCACCTCGCCGGCGGGGATGTTCTCGATCGCCTGATTGAGGATCTTCAGGCTCTCGCGCATCTCCTGCATGCGGACGAGGTAGCGGGCATAGCAATCGCCGGCGGCAGCGCAGCACACCTGGAAGTCGTAGTCGGCATAGGCAAGGTAGGGCTCGTCTTTCCGCAGGTCGCGGGTGACACCGCTGGCCCGGGCCACCGGGCCGGAGGCGCCGCCGTTGATCGCCTCCTCCTTCGTCAGCACGCCGACCCCCTTCGTGCGGTCGACAAAGATCCGGTTGCGGGTCAGCAGCCGTTCCATGTCGTTGAGCGTCTTGGGGAAGGTGCGGAGAAAGGTGCGGATCTTCTCGATCACCAGCGGCGTGAAATCGTGGGAGACCCCGCCGACCCTCGTGTAGCTGTTGGTGAATCGGGCCCCGCAAAGCGTCTCGAAGATGTCGTAGATCACCTCGCGCTGGTAGAAGCCGTAAAGGAAGAAGGTGAACGCGCCGGTGTCGAGCCCCACCGCACCGTTGCTGAGGAGGTGATCACTGATCCGGGCGAGTTCGGCGACGATCGTGCGGATCACCTTGCAGCGCGGCGTCAAATCGATCCCCAGGAGCGTCTCCACGGCATGGTGCCAGGCGACGTTGTTGGCCATCGGCGAGATGTAGTTCATCCGGTCGGTGACGGTCACGTACTGGTTAAACGTGAGATGTTCGCCGATCTTCTCGAACCCCGAATGGAGATAGCCCATCTCCGGCATCGCATCGACGACCCGCTCCCCCTCGAGCTTCAAAACGAGCCGCAGGGTGGTGTGCGTGGCGGGGTGCTGGGGGCCGAAGTTGAGCGTCCAGAGGTAGTCCTCCTCGCGGGTGGCCGCCGGACGGACGCGGGTGTCGTGATCGGGGGCGATCGACATGGTGGCGGCCTGGAATGGCTGGAGGAAGGGTGGGGGGCGGAAAAGGACGGGGAAACGAACGGCGGGGTCAGCCGTCCTCGCGGGTGAGGACGGGGAAGTTGTGACGCTCACCGCGCCCCTGAAGCGGGTAATCCTTGCGCAGCGGGTGGGCCGTGAACTGCTCGGGCATCATCAGGCGCCGGAGGTCGGGGTGGCCGATGAAATCGATTCCGAACATGTCCCACACCTCGCGCTCCAGCCAGTTGGCGGAGCGCCACAGGCCGACAACACTGCGGACGGCGGGGGTTGGGTCGTCGACGAACACCCGCACGGTGAGCCGGTGCGCCGTGGCCGTCGAGGCCAGGAGGTACACCAGGCCGTAGCGCCGCGTGGCGCCGCGGTATTCGAGGTAGTCGACGCAGGTGACATCGACAAGGAGGTCGAAGCCAGCCGCGGCGAGGAAGGAGAGGACCTCGAGCGACACCGGCTCTCCGACCACGACCCGTGTCTGGCCACGGTAAGCCGAGGTCTCCAGCCCCGGAAACCGGGCCATGAGCGCTGGGACGATGTCGGCGGTGGGGGACGGTGGCGTCATGGTTTCGTGGACAGGGTGGCTTGGTCAGGCTTCTCGGGCCACAGTTTCGGGGGGCCAGAGCATCAGGAACGGGGGAATCGCAGCTCCCGCTGGATGACCGGATTGCGGGCGGCATCGATCGAGAGTGGCCCGACCGCCTCGACGAGGGCGCGCTTGCGAAACTGTCGCTCGCGCGTCTCGAACTCCCGGCCGGTGATCGTCCCCTCCCGTTGGATCTTGTCCTGGAGGTCGATGATCGCCTGGATGAGCTGTTCGGGACGCGGCGGGCAGCCGGGGACGTACATGTCGACCGGGATGAAGCGGTCGATCCCCTGGACCACCGCGTAGGTGTCGAACACGCCGCCGGTGCTTGCGCAGGCCCCCATCGAGATGCACCACTTCGGCTCGTGCATCTGGAGCCAGATCCGTTGGAGGACCGGAAGCATCTTCATGGCGACCCGCCCGGCCACGATCATGAGATCGCATTGCCGCGGGCTGAAGCGGAACACCTCGGCGCCGAACCGGGCGAGATCGTGCTTGGCGGCACCGGTCGCCATCAGTTCGATGCCGCAGCACGCCGTCGCAAACGGCATCGGCCAGAGGCTGTTCTTGCGGCACCAGCTCGCGAGCTCGTCGAGCCGGCTGACGACAACGTTTTCCGGGAGTTCTAGCGCCACCGAAACACCCCCTTGCGCCAATCGTAGGCGAAGCCGACCACTACCAGGGCGATGAACGCCATCGCTCCCGCGAACACCAGACCGCGGCCCGACACGAGCCCCTCCGACACCGCCGCGTCGATCCCTGCCGCCGACCGGCTGGCAACCGCCCAGGGGTAGAGGAAGAGGAGCTCGACGTCGAACACGAGAAAGGTGATGGCCACGAGATGAAAGCGAACGTCGAACCGGCGACGCGTGTCGTGCACCGGATCCATGCCACTCTCGTAGGGCATCTCCTTGACCCGGTTCGTCCGCTTGTTGGGGCCGATGAGGCTCGAACCCACGACCAGCCCGACCGACATCGCCGCGGCGATGGCGACGAACAGGAAAACGGGAAGGATCGCTTCCATGGGGGGCCTGAACCGTGAGGGAAGGCGGGGGCGGTACCCGATCTGGCAGGAAATGGGGCAGACCGGACCGGGAAGCCGGCCGGACGACTTCGTGAAATCCTTCACAAAGTCGGCGGTGAAAAAAGCCGGAGATCTGCTCCGGCCATTTCCGGCCATTTTTTCCCAGTTGGACGGGTCGAACCGATGAGGAAGGTTATACCGTCCCGATCGGCCGGCGACGAGATGGGGTTCTTGAGCGTCGACTGGAACGCCGGACGGGGAGCGTTTCGTCAGAAGTTGCCGAGGCTCATGCCGACGTAGGCGCCGAACGTACCGACCCCGATCGACAGGCCGCTGCCGGTCCGGGCATTGGCAAACGGGGGGCTGCCGCCGCTCCCCCCGCTCCCCCCGGATCGATACGGGGAGTAGGAGGGGCTGGAGTTCATCTGGGCGGTGGCGGCGAGGGAGGCATCAGCGGTGGCCTTGCGGTTGGCCGCGGCGACATCGGCGAGGACCTGTTTCCCGGCGTCGAAGGCGACCTGCCGATCCTTGAGGGTCTGGCGGGTCTGTTCGATCTTGAAGATCTCCTGGGAGAGTTGGGCGGCGGTCATGTCGACGACGTTGGGGACATCCTTGAGAACGTCGGCCCGCTTCCGGTCCGACATCGCCGAGAGGTATTGCCCCATCCAGGCCCGGGCTTCCTGGGCCTCGGGGGTCTCGATCACCTTGAACTTCGCCTCGAGGTCGTCGAGAAGGTATTCGATCTCCTGGGGCGACATCTTCATCACCTTCGTGTTGAACTCCGCCTTGATTCGCTGGACTTCGCGGGGCGGGTAGATCTTCTGAACCGAAAGCCATTCCCCCAGTTCGAAGATCGCCCGGCGCCAGCGGGGGCTCTGGAGGATTTCCGCCTTCGCGGCCAGCGCCTCTTGGGCGTCGTCCTGGGCGTTGTCCGGCTCGGTGGTCGCTGCCGCCGGCGGATCGGCCGCCCGGCCGACGAGCGGTCGAACGATGGCACCGATGACTCCCGCCGCGACGGCGAGGGCCAGAACGCCGCGAACCAACGGCTTGAAGCGGGTGATTGGCATGGGGGGGGTGGAGCGGGTCATTCGGAGGATTCCCCGGGCTTGCGGGTCATGGTCATGGTCACCGCGGCCTGATGCGTGGCCCCGGCGTGGGTCGGCAACGACTGAAACGTGCACTCGTGCTGGCCGTCGTAGAGGTAGTGGTTGATCGTCGAGGTCTGGCTCCCGTCGGGGTGGACGGTCGTCGTCCGCGACACCCAGACCCCCTCCTCGAACGTCCAGTCGGCCTCGGAATGGCTGCCATCGGTGCTGAACGACCAGGAATGGAGGCGCCGGGAGAGCGGATCCCAGCCGATCCGCTGCGAGACCTGCAATCCCTCGCTCCCGTCCGGCGATGTGATCGTCGTCTCCCGGAGCAGATAGGTCCTGGTCGGATTCCAGCGGACGCTCATCTCCATTCGGGGGCGCGGGGCGTTTTCGTCGTCCTGCGGTTGCCCGTCGACGGTCACGGTCCAGTCGCCGACGAGCCAATTAAGGTCGGCGAGCCGGGCCGACGTCTCCGGCGGATCGGTCCGCCACTCCCGCAGGCTCGCCACCTTCCAGCCATCGGCCTGCTTCACCCACATCGCGGAGAAACGACCGTGATGGGGGGCGGTTGCTCCGGGGGGGGTGACGACGACCGTGCCATCCTCGATGGCCACCGAATCGGCGAGGAGGCGGATCGAGACCTCTTCGATGGCGAACAACGGGCGGGCCTGCCCCTCAGCGGCGGGCTCCAAGCCGGCAACGCTCTCCCGGCCGCGGAAGACCTCCCCCATGTCGTCGATGATGTCGCCATCCTCGGTCCACAGGCCTGCGACGGCCTTGCCATCGCCACGCACGAGCGCTTCTTGGTAGCTCCGCGACGCGGCCCGGACAGCCTCGATGCCGGCCGCCTTCGCGGCGGGGGCCTGCGCTGCAGGCGTCTGCGCGGTGGCTGGGGAGATGTCGACGGCGAGCGTGGCAGCCACAAGCGCGACGAGCAGCCCAAAGGAGTAGGACGAGATTCGGAGGATGCTCATGGCACTCACCTCGCGGGCGGGGCAGGGG
>JBAWVV010000058.1:0-15450 GCA_037147115.1 Planctomycetia bacterium
GCGCCGGGGCGGGGGAGCTGATCGCGGAAGGAGCCTTGGCCATCGAGATGGCCGCCAGTGCCCGCGACCTCGCCGAAACCATTCATGCTCATCCGACCCTCGGGGAGACGGTGGCGTTCGCGGCCGAGAACCATTTCGGCACGGCGACCGAGATTTACCGTCCCAGGAACTGAATCCCCCGGGGCCAAGGGCACAGTCCCTGCCGCCGTTGAAGCCCCGTCAGGCCGGTGGCAAGCCGGCCCGGGTCTGAGTCGAAAAGCGTTTCGAGGAACCGACTTTCGTCGCGCGGCCCATTGACGAAACGGCCTTTACGGCCGCCGGCAAGGGCGGAATAATAGGGATAGTTCTCCCAGCCCTCCCGGAGTTGCCCATGGCGAGCACCGACATCGACGAGTCCGGCACCGACGGAGCTACCCAGGCTTCGCAACTCCCCCCGGGCGCCCATGCCCAGATGTCGATCGGCCGGATGACGGACCCATCCGCAGGGCAACCGGTCGCGGTCGATGGCACCGCCGGTGTCGATTCAGACCCGACCGAGACGCGGGAATGGCTCGATTCCCTCCGCTACGTCCTGAACAGCCGGGGCGAGGAGCGGGCGGCCTACCTCCTTCATGCCATCGAGCAGGAGGCCTATCGGCTCGGGGTCTCGATTCCGTTCTCGGCCACCACGCCCTACATCAACACGATCCCGGCCGACAAGCAGCCGCTCTTTCCCGGCAACCGGGAGGTCGAGCGCCGGATCAAGAGCATGATCCGCTGGAACGCGATGGCGATGGTCGTCCGCGCCAATCGCGAGGACAAGAGCATCGGTGGGCACATCTCCACCTTCGCCTCGTCGGCGACGCTCGTCGAAGTGGCGATGAACCACTTCATCCGTGGCCGCGGCGATGATTTCTCCGGCGATCAGGTCTATTTCCAGGGGCATGCCTCCCCCGGCATCTACGCCCGGGCGTTCGTCGAGGGGCGGATCACCGAGAAACAGTTGGAGAATTTCCGCCGCGAACTCGCCGACGGCGGCGGGCTCTCGAGCTACCCGCACCCTTGGCTGATGCCCGGGTTTTGGGAGTTCCCCACGGTGTCGATGGGGCTCGGACCGCTGATGGCGATCTACCAGGCTCGGTTCAACAAATACCTCCAGGATCGAGGCGTCAAGGATACGAGCCGGCAGACGGTCTGGTCGTTCATCGGTGACGGCGAAAGCGACGAGCCGGAGACGCTCGGCGCGATCACACTGGCGGCCCGCGAGAAGCTCGACAATCTCGTGTTCGTCATCAATTGCAACCTCCAGCGGCTCGACGGGCCCGTCCGCGGCAACGGCAAGATCATCCAGGAGCTCGAGGGGCTCTTCCGCGGCGCAGGCTGGAACGTCATCAAGGTCATCTGGGGCGATGATTGGGATCCGCTCCTCGACAAAGACGACGAAGGTCTGCTTGTCAATCGGATGAACGAAGTGGTCGACGGGCAGTATCAAAAATACGTCGTCATGCCGGGCAGCTACATCCGCGAGCACTTCTTCGGGGCTGATCCGAAGCTCGCCGAGATGGTGGCCAATCTCTCCGACGAGAAGCTGAAGAAGTTCCGCCGTGGCGGGCACGATCCGGAGAAGGTCTATGCGGCCTATGCGGCGGCCATGGCCTGCACTGGCAAGCCGACGGTGATCCTCGCCAAGACGATCAAGGGCTACGGCCTGGGCGAGGTTGGCGAGGGGCGCAATGTCACTCACCAGCAGAAGAAGCTCAACGAGGACGAATTGCGGGCCTTCCGCTCCCGTTTCGGGATCCCGATCTCCGACGACGAGGTCGCCAAGGCGCCGTTCTACCGGCCCTCCGAGGATTCGCCGGAGATGAAGTATCTGCGGGAACGGCGCGAGGCGCTCGGGGGCTACGTGCCGACCCGTCCGCTCGATTCCCCGCGGCTCGAGGTTCCCAAGCTCGCCGAATACATTCCGTTCATTGAGAAGAGCGCAGGCCGTGAGGTCTCGACCACGACCGGGGTGGTGACGCTCATGGCGTCGCTTCTCAAGGACAAGTCGGTGGGGAAGTACATCGTCCCGATCGTCCCCGACGAGTCCCGCACGTTCGGCATGGATCCGCTCTTCAAGCAGTGCGGGATCTACGCCCATACCGGGCAACTCTACGAGCCGGTCGACTCCGATCAGCTCCTTTATTACCGCGAAGCGAAGGACGGGCAGATTCTCGAGGAGGGGATCACCGAGGCGGGGAGCATGGCAAGTTTCATCGCCGCCGGAACGTCCTACGCGACGCACGGCGTGCCGATGATCCCGATGTTCATTTACTATTCGATGTTCGGCTTCCAGCGAATCGGCGATTTGATCTGGGCCGCCTGCGACTGCCGGGCCCGTGGATTCCTCCTCGGCGGCACCGCCGGCCGCACCTCGCTCAATGGCGAGGGGTTGCAGCACCAGGACGGCCACAGTCATCTTTTCGCGATGGCTTATCCGACGGTCAAGGCCTACGACCCGGCGTTCGTCTACGAGACGACCGTGATCATGCTCGACGGTATGGAGCGGATGTACGCCAAGGGCGAGGACTGGATCTACTACCTGACGATCTACAACGAGAACTACGAGATGCCGGCGATGCCGGCCGGCTGCGAGGAAGGGATCGTGAAGGGGGCCTACCGGCTCCGCGAGAACCCCGCCAAGCCGGTCGCGGCGAAGGGGGCGAAGAAGGGCAAGGGCGGATCCCTCCCCCCCGTCCAACTGCTCGGCTCCGGATCGATCCTGCGGGAGGTCATCCGCGCCGGCGAGATTCTCGCCGAACGCTTCGGTGTGACGAGCACGGTGTGGAGCGTGACGAGCTGGAAGGAACTGCGCCGCGAGGCGTTGGCCTGCCGGCACTGGAACATGCTCCATCCGACCGAAACCCCGCGTCGCAGCTACCTCGAGGAGACCTTGGGCGCCGCCGAGGGGATCTTCGTTGCCGCCAGTGATCATGTCCGGACCGTCCCTGAGCAACTCGATCCCTGGATTCCGGGGGGGCTGTTCGTGATGGGGACCGACGGTTTCGGGCGGAGTGAATCGCGCCCCCGACTGCGGCGTCATTTCGAGGTCGATGCCGAGTGCATCGCCGTCGGCGTGCTCTCCAGGCTTGCGGCCGCCGGTGCCATCGGTGCCGAGATCGTCGCCGAGGCGATCACCTCGCTGGGCGTCGATGCGGAGAAAATCGACGCCGCCAGTGCCTGATCCATCCCCTCCGTCGTGGTGCCCGTCGCCCATGCCGGGACGCTCTCCTTTCCCTCCCCCAGCCCGTTTTCCCCCGCGACCCCACCATGGCCACCGATTTCAAGTTGCCCGATCTGGGCGAAAACATCGCCTCTGGCGATGTCGTCAGCGTGTTCGTTTCCCCCGGGGACGTGGTCAAGCCGGGCCAGGCGCTCCTGGAAGTCGAGACCGACAAGGCCGTCATCGAGGTGCCCTGCCCCCCCGGGGGCCGCGTCGTGAGTGTCCTCGTCAAGAAGGGGGACACCGTCAAGGTGGGGCAGACGCTTGTCACCCTCGAGGCGGCCGGCTCCGCTGCGGCGACCGCGAAGCCCGCTGTGGCGGCACCCGCCAAGCCTGCGCCGGTCGCGGCCTCCCCCGCTGTGGCGAAGGTCGCGCCGGCCGAGCCCGTGCCGGCTGCCCCTCCGCCGGTCGTCGTCAAGCCCGCCCTCGAGCCTGAGCCTGCCGCGCCGACGTCGGCTGTGGCTGCGGTCGAACCCGCCGGGCCGGCCGTGCGCCGGCTCGCCCGTGAGCTCGGCGTGGATCTCGGTCGCGTCAAGGGGAGCGGGCCGGCGGGTCGGATCCTCCGCGAGGACATCGTGGCTGCCGTCCGTCTGGGGAGCGCCCAGGGGGCAGGGCGTTCGGCTGCAACGCCGTCCTCCGACCGCGATGATTGGGGGCCGGTCCATCGCGAACAGATGTCGCGGATGCGGCGGACGATTGCCACCAACATGGTGCGGAGCGTCTCGACGATCCCTCACCTGACGAACTTCGACGATGCCGACGTCACCGAAATGGAGCGGCTGCGGAAGGCGAGCGCCGATGACCATGCCAAGGTGAACGTCAAGCTGACGGCCCTCTCGTTCGTGATCAAGGCCGTCAGTCTCTCCCTCCGTCAGCACCAGGCGATGAACGCCAGCATCGACGTCGAGAAGGGGGAGATCCTCTACAAGGATTACGTCAATATCGGTCTCGCCGTCGACACGCCCCGCGGGCTCGTGGTGCCGGTGATGCGGGGCTGCGACGAACTGTCGATTCCGCAGATCGCCCAGGCGATCGCGGAGACGGCGGAGAAAGCGAAGCACGCCCAGTACTCCATCGAGGATCTGCGCGGCGGTACCTTCACGATCAGCAACCTCGGCGCCATTGGCGGCACGTATTCGACGCCGATCATCAATTGGCCCGAGGTGGCCATCCTCCTCGTCGGTCGGTCGCGGAAGTTGCCGGTGGTCCAGGGAGACCGGATCGAGCCGCGTCTGATGATGCCGCTATCGTTGTCGTATGACCACCGGATCATCGACGGTGCCATGGCTGCCCGGTTCCTCCGGGAAGTGATCGGTTACCTCGAGAGCCCCGGGCGCCTTCTCCTTGCCCGTTGACACCGTTTCCATCCGGGGGGTGGAGGCCGGATGCCGCCGCCCCGTCGTCCCACCGTAAGCACTGGATCGCAGCCGTGAGCCTTCCCGATCGCCTCGACGCCGCCGGAACCGCCAGCCTTGCGTTTCTCGAGGAATTGTTCGAGCAGTACGCCGCCGATCCGACGAGTGTCGATGCGGAGTGGCGGGCGTACTTCGAATCCCTCGACGGGCCGGAGGGGGCGGGGACGGCTTCGGCGGGGGCTGGTGCGGCCAACGGCCACGCCCCGGTATCGAACGGCCATGCTGGCACGCCGCTCCACGGGAGCCAGTACCACGGCACCCAGTATCACGGCGACACCGGCGACCTCCTCGTGACACCCGACGGCATCGCTACGGCCCATGCCGTCGCCGTCGCCGGGGGGAATGTCCGGCTCCCCGATGCCCCGGTCGGTGAGGCGATGCCGCTGCCGCTGCCGGTGACAACCGGCACTGCCGCCGAGGAGCGGGTGGCGTTTCTCCAGGACCGCGTCGACCAACTCGTCCGAGCGTATCGGGTCCGCGGCCACCTCATGGCGGAGATCGATCCGCTCGGTCGGCCCCGCCCGGGCCTGCCGGAGCTCGATCCCCGGTTCTATCACCTCACCGAAGAGGATATGGACCGGACGTTCTCCACCGACACGATCGAGGGCCCGCAGTCGATGGCGTTGCGGGAGATCATCCAGCGCCTGCGGAACACCTACTGCCGGGCGATCGGCGTGCAGTTCATGCACATGGACGATCTGCGGGTGCGGCAATGGCTCCAGGTGCGGATGGAGGGGTGCGAGAACCGGGTGCAACTCGATCGGCGCCAGCAACTGCGCATCTACCGGCAGATGACCTGTGCGGCGGTGTTCGAGGAGTTCATCCAAAAGCGTTTCCTCGGGGCGAAGAGCTTCTCCCTTGAAGGGGGCGAATCGCTCGTCCCGCTCCTCGAGATGGCGATCGAGCGCGCGGCCACGCAGGGGATCGGCGACGTCGTCCTCGCCATGGCCCACCGCGGCCGGCTCAACGTCCTCGCCAATGTCATGGGGAAGAGCGCCCAGCGGATCTTCCGCGAGTTCGCCGATCTCGACCCGGAGCTCCATGTCGGCCGCGGCGATGTGAAGTACCATCTCGGCCATTCGAGCGATCACCGTGCCGCCAACGGCCGCAACGTCCACCTCACGCTCTGCTTCAACCCCAGCCACCTCGAGTTCGTTGATCCCGTCGCCATCGGGCGCGTCCGGGCCCGCCAGGACCGGATCAGCGATTTCGCCCGGCAGACGGGGATGGTGCTGCTGATCCACGGAGACGCCGCCTTCGCCGGAGAGGGGGTCATCCAGGAGACGCTCAATTTGAGCGAGCTCGACGCCTACCGCATCGGCGGGGCGCTCCATGTCGTCGTCAACAACCAGATCGGGTTCACCACCGGCCCCCGCGAGGCCCGTTCCTGCACCTACGCCACCGACGTGGCGAAGATGCTCCAGATCCCGATCTTTCATGTCAACGGCGAGGATCCAGAGGCGGTCGCTCAAGTCGTCAATCTGGCGATGGACTTCCGCCGTGAGTTCCAGCGGGATGTCGTCATCGACATGTACTGCTTCCGGCGCCGCGGCCACAACGAGGCCGACGAACCGGCGTTCACCCAGCCGGCGCTCTACCGCGTCATCGAGAAGCGGCCGAGCGTCCACGAGAGCTACCTCGAGAAGCTTCTGAAGCTCGGCGAAGTGACGCGCGAGGAGGCGATGCAGATCGCCGAGGAACACCGGGCGAAGCTCGACGCCGAACTCTCGGTGGCCAAGAGCGACGACTACGTCCATTCCAACGAGATGGCTGGCGTCTGGGCGGCCTACACCGGAGGCCGGGAGCGGGATTCGATCGACGTCGACACGGGCGTGAGGGCCGAGCTTCTCACCCACATGCTCCGTCAGTTGATCCGTCTTCCCGAGGGCTTCCAGCCCCACCCCAAGATCCAGAAGTTCCTCGATGTCCGTCAGCAGATGGCCGAGGGCAACCAGCCGCTCGACTGGTCGGCTGCGGAGGCTCTGGCGCTGGGGACGCTCGCCACGCAGGGAATGCGGGTGCGGCTCTCCGGGCAGGATTGCCAACGGGGGACCTTCAGCCACCGTCATGCCGTGATCCACGACTGCGTCACCGACGAGACTTACTGCTCGCTCGAGCACCTCGCCTCCGAGCAGGCCCCGGTCGAGATCTACAACAGCCCGTTGTCCGAGGCCGGGGTGCTCGGCTTCGAGTACGGCTACAGCCTGGATTGTCCGGACGGCCTCGTCATGTGGGAGGCGCAGTTCGGCGATTTCGTCAATTGTGCCCAGGTCGTCATCGATCAGTTCATCGTCAGCGCTGAAGACAAGTGGAACCGTCTCTCGGGGCTCGTCATGCTCCTACCGCACGGCTTCGAAGGGCAGGGCCCGGAGCATTCCAGCGCTCGCCTGGAGCGATTTCTGTCGCTCGCTGCGAAGGACAACATCCAGGTCGTCACGCCGACGACGCCCGCCCAGATGTTCCATCTCCTCCGCCGCCAGATGCTCCGCACCTGGCGGAAGCCGCTGGTGGTGATGACTCCCAAGAGTCTCCTCCGGCATCCAGGGTGCGTGTCGCCGCTGGCGGAGCTCACGTCGGGAACCTTCCGCCGCGTGATCCCCGATGCCTCCGGCGCCCAGGCCCGCGATGTTCGGCGGATCCTCCTCTGTGCGGGGAAGATCGCCTACGAGCTCGAGAAGCGCCGCCAGGATCTCGGCCGCCACGACGTCGCGATCGTCCGCGTCGAGCAACTCTATCCCCTCCCCAAGGCCGACATCGAGGCGGCGATTGGTGCCTATGCCGTCGGCACGCCGGCGGTGTGGGTGCAGGAGGAGCCGGAAAACATGGGGGCATGGCGTTTCTACCGAGTTCACTTCGGCGAGAAGCTCCTCGATCGTTTTCCCTTCTCGGGGGTCTGTCGGCAGAGCGCCGCGAGCCCTGCGACCGGATCGAAGAAGAGCCACGACATGGAGCAGAATGAACTGCTCTCCGCGGCGTTCCAATCGTGACGCGGGGCCTGTGCCCCTCAGCCGAACAACCTCCCCATCCCCATCCACTCCCTCCCCGGCACTGCCATCATGCCCATCGAACTCAAAGTCCCCGAAGTCGGCGAATCGATCACCGAGGTGCAGATCGGCATCTGGAAGAAGCGCGAGGGGGAAGGGGTCGCGATGGACGAGTCCATCGTGGAGATCGAGAGCGACAAGGCAACGGTTGAACTCCCGGCACCTGCCGCCGGCACCGTCACGAAGATCCTCAAAGCGAGCGGCGAGAAGGCGCGCGTCGGCGAGGTGATCGGTTACCTCGAGCCGGCCGGGTCGGCCGCGGCGGCGGCCCCTCCGGCGGCCCCCGGTGGCCAGCCAGTCGTCGACGTCAAGCGGACCGGCAGCCGGGTCGACATCGGCTCGGTGCAGATGTCGGCCGGCGACGGTGCCCGGGTGATGCCGGCCGCGGCGCGCGTGCTCGGCGAGGCCGGCGTCGCGGCGTCGGCCGCGACCGGCACCGGGCCTGGGGGCCGAGTGACCAAGGATGACGCGCTCGGGGCGGTCGCCGCCGCGAAGGCCCCCGCAGCGATCGCCAAGCCGGCCCCTGTGATCGCCGCGGCCTCCGTGCCGGCCAGGATCCCGGGGGCGCGGGAGGAGCGAGCGGTGCTCATCAGCCCGATCCGGCGGCGGATCGCCGAACGGCTCGTCGAGGCCCAGCAGCAGGCGGCGCTCCTCACGACCTTCAACGAAGTCGATATGAGCGCCGTGATGGCGCTGCGGAACAAGTTCAAGGATGTCTTCCTCCAGCGCTACGGGGTGAAGCTCGGGTTCATGTCGTTCTTCGTGCGGGCCGCCGTCGAGGCGCTGCGAGCGGTGCCCCAGGTCAACGCCGAGTTCCGCGACCCGCACATCGTCTACCGCGACTACGCCGACATCGGCATCGCCGTTGGCGGTGGCAAGGGGCTCGTGGTGCCGGTGCTGCGGAATGCGGAGACGCTGTCATTTGCGCAGATCGAGCTCGGGATCGCCGACTTCGCCAAGCGGGCAGCCGATAACAAGCTCAAGCTCGACGAGCTCCAAGGGGGGACGTTCACCATCTCCAACGGCGGTGTCTACGGATCGATGATGAGCACGCCGATCATCAATCCGCCGCAGAGTGGCATCCTCGGTCTCCACGCGATCACCGACCGCCCCGTGGCCATCGACGGGCAGGTCGTGATCCGGCCGATGATGTATCTGGCGCTGACGTACGACCATCGCCTCGTGGACGGTCGCGAAGCGGTCACATTCCTGAAGAAGATCAAAGATACGATCGAGGATCCGACCCGTCTGATCCTCGAAGTCTGAACCGCGCTGTTGTCGACGGGGTGATTCACCGGCCGGCACGCCCCCTTGAGGGGATGCCGCGGCGGATGGTCGGGGAAGGTCCCCGGCCGATGGCGGTCGAGTGAGAGGAGTGGGCTGGCCGATGCAAGCGTATGACGTCCTGGTGATCGGCGCCGGTCCCGGCGGCTATGTGGCTGCCATTCGTGCCGCCCAACTCGGGTTCTCCGCCGCCGTGATCGAGAAGGAAGACCGCCTCGGCGGGACCTGCCTGCGGGTCGGGTGCATCCCCTCCAAGGCGCTCCTCGAGTCGAGCCACAAATACGAGGAAGCCCGGGGCGAGCTTGCCCATCACGGCGTCCAGGTCGGCTCGGTGGCGCTTGACCTCGCCGCGATGCTCAAGCGCAAGGAAGAGGTCGTCGCCACGCTCTGCAAGGGGATCGACGGCCTCCTGGCGAAGAACAAGATCGCCCGGATCCGCGGCACCGGCCGGCTCGCCGGGCCGGGGCGCGTCGAAGTGACCGGGGCAGACGGCACGAACTCGCTCATCGAGTCCCCCCGGATCATCCTCGCGGTGGGGAGCTCGAGCATCGTGCTGCCGGGCGTCGAAGTCGACGGCGGCATCGTGGGGACAAGCACCGAGGCGCTCTCGTACGACGCCGTCCCCGGGCATCTGGTCGTGATCGGTGGCGGCTACATCGGCCTCGAGCTCGGCAGCGTCTGGCGCCGCCTCGGCGCCAAGGTGACGGTCCTCGAATACGCCGATCGGATCCTCGCCGGGATCGATGCCGACATCGCTTCGGAGGCGCTGGTGCAATTCCGCAAGCAGGGGCTCGACATCCGGCTCGGTGCCAAGGTGAATGGTGCCCGTGCGGTGAAGTCGGGCGGCGCCGTGGTGGAGTGCGAGGGGCTCGAGCCGATCCACTGTGATCGCGTGCTCGCCGCCACCGGCCGGCGCCCGGCCACCACCGACATCGGCCTCGACTCCGTCGGCATCCAGCCCGACAAGCGCGGGTATGTTCCGGTCGATGGCCTGTTTCGCACGTCGGCCGCTGGCGTGTGGGCGATCGGCGACTGCATCCCGGGGCCGATGCTCGCCCACAAGGCGGAGGAGGATGGCGTCGCTTGTGTCGAGGGGATGAAGACCGGCCACGTGCATGTCGATTACGACCTCGTGCCGGCGGTCGTGTTCACCCACCCGGAGATCGCCGCCGTCGGCAAGACGGAAGAGCAGCTCAACGCCGAGGGGCGGAAGTACCGCAAGGGGGTGTTTCCGTTCCGCGCCAACGGCCGGGCCCGAACGATCAACGACACGATCGGCAAGGTGAAGGTCTTGGCCGATGCAGCCACCGATCGGGTGCTGGGGATCCACGTCATCGGTCCGGCCGCGGGCGACATCATCGGCGAGGCGGCGGCTTCGATGGCCTTCGGTGCCACCGCCGAGGACATTGCCCGCGTCTGCCACGCCCATCCGACGTTGCCGGAAGCGCTCAAGGAAGCGGCCATGGCCGTGTCGGGCAACGCGATCCACAGCTGACGCGGTCGATCCCCGGGCGTCGTTTCCGGCAGCCTCTTTCCGGCCCCCCCCAAAAGAACCCTCCCGCAGGGGGGTTTGGCCAGGAACGCGGTGCACTCGCGGCTCCGAGCCAACGGTTTTCGCCGCCCTGCCGGTCGGGGTGGTCTTCCCGCCGAATCCGCACCGGTCGAATGGCGGCAGTCGGGCAAAATCGGAGGTAGACTCGGGGGGATCCCCTCCAAGACGGGGGGCGATCTGATGACCGCGTCAGCCGCGCGGGAGTGCGAGCGATGCCACGCCTCTTTGAGTATCTCATCCTCCGCGGGCTGCTGTTCGTCGGCGTGCCGATCATGCTTTTCGCCATGGCGGTCGGGCCCGCCCGCTGCCGGGCGATCGCCAGTCGCTTCTGGGCGCAGATCTGGCAGCGGAAGCAGGAGCCGGAGGAGGTGATCGAGCAGGTGGTGCAGCAGTACCGCGCGATGGTCGGCTCGCTCAACCAGACCCTCGAAAAGGCCCACGCCGCTGATGCAACGCTCGAACGCAACATCGAGCAGAGTGAAGCCAATCTCGCCACACTCGATGGAGAGGCCCGGGAGGCGGCCAGGCGGGGCGATGACCTGAATGCCAAGGGGGTGCTCTTCAAGAGCAATCTGGAGCGACAGGCCCTGGCCGCTTTCAGCGAGCAGCGGGCCCGGCATGCCCGGCAGATCGACGACATCCGCCGCAACCTCTACGCCGCAGAGCTGCAGCTCCGGCAGTACGAAGTGGGGCGTGAGCTCCTTCTGGCCCAACTCGCCGAGGCCAAGACCGTCGAACAGCAATACCGCATCGCCAGTGAGTTCGACCCGTTCAGCGCGGTCGGCACTTGGAAGCAGGCGGAAAACATGGTGGAGGAGAAGCAGATCTCGGCCCGGGCCATCGGCCGGGTCGAAGCCGATCTGCGAAAAGCTCTCGAGGGGGACGGAGCGATCGCCAAGGCTGCGTCACACCGTCACCCGCCTGCAGCCCCCGACGACGAGCTCGACGACGAACTGGCCCGGTTGAAACGGACAATCCGCGAAGGGGAGGTCTGACATGGCGAGTGGACGGGCAGTCATTTGGCTGGTGGTGGCAGCGGCGGCGCTGGGCGTGGCGCAGCTGTTCTGGAAGTGGGAGGTGGAGCGGGTCGAGGTACCGACCGGCCGTTTCCTCGTGGTGATCCACCGCTGGGGGAGGAACCTGGAGCCCGACACGATTCTGGCCCCCGACGACTCCTACAAGGGCGTTTTGGAGACCGTCCGCGGTCCGGGAAGGTATTTTCTCAATCCGCTCCTCTACGGCCACGAAATCCACGAGATGGTCGATATTCCTGCCGGCAAGTGCGGAATCCTCACCCGCAAGTTCGGCACGCGCATTCCCCTCGAGCGGATCGCTGCCGGTGAGCTTCTCGCCCATGAGGGCGAGCGCGGCATCGTTGCCGAGCCGCTCACGCCGGGAACCTATTCGCTCAATCCCCACGCCTACGATTTGAAGGTGGTCGACGCCGTCGAGGTAAAGGCCCAGTTTGTCGGGGTTCGCACCCGCAAGGTGGGCAAGGACCCGGGAACGCTGCCTGCGGACAAGCGCCAGGGGAGCTATGTCGTGGCCGAGGAGGGCTACCGCGGCGTCCAGCAGCGCTACCTTCCCCCCGGGACGTACTACATCAATCCCTTCGTCGAGGAGATCACGCCGATCGAGATCCGCAGTCACAAGGTCGACTTCGACGACATCTCGTTTCCCTCCCGCGACGGATTCACGCTCAAGCCGCACATCCAGGTCGAGTATGCGGTGGACAGGGAATTGGCCGCGGAGCTCCTCGTGCGGATCACCGACGAGGGAAAGATCTTCCAGGGAGACCAATCGCGCGACGAGATCGGCCGCAACGAGATCCTCCAAAAGGTGGTGCTGCCGCACGTCCGTGGGTTTGCCAGGCTCGAGGGAAGCAGTTTCAACGCCACCGACTTCATCCTCGTTCCCGGGGAGGCCGACGTAGCGATCGTCAACAGCCGTGAGCGGTTCCGCCAGGCGCTGCTCGAGGCGATCAAGCCCCGCTGCAAAGAGCTGGGCATCGACATCCGCGCCATTGCTGTCGGCCAAATGGAGCCTCCAAAGGAACTGGCCCTGGAAATCTCTGACCGGGAGAGCGCCCTGGCCGAGCAGCAGAGAAACGTGGAGATGGTGAAGCAATACACCAACGAGCAGGCCCTCAAGGCCCAGGAAGCCGCCGTCGATCAGAACCGGGAGCGGGTGCTCGCCGAGACCAGGCTCGCCCAGGCGGAGACCGAGGCCGAACAGCTTCTCGATGTGGAGAAACTAAAGCTCACCGCGATGGTCACGGTGGCGACGAGCCAACTCGAGGCGGCCCGGGAGCAGGCCAAGGCGGTGAAGTCCCGGGCCGAGGCGGAAGCGGCGGTGATCAACGCCCAAAACGAGGCGGAGGTGGCGGCGCTGCGGACGAGCGTGGAGGGCTTCGGCAGCCCGGAGCTGTTCGCCCGCCATGCCGTGCTCAAGCGGCTAGCGCCGACCCTGGGGGAGATTTTTGCTTCCGACGAAAGTGAGTTCGGCCGCCTCTTCTCCACGTTGCTCGTGCCCACCACCGGCGCCGACACGCTCCCCCGAGCCGTCGCGCCGTCCCCCACGAATCCTGCCCCCTGACGAAGACACCCACCGATCCCGAATCACATGACGGCCAGTTGAGGAGCACACTTCCATGGACTTCACATTCACGCCGCCGCGCCGCAGCGAACGGTGGAAATGGATTCTCGGGTTTTGGGCCGGCATCGCCCTGGCAAGCTTGGTGGCCTTTCTCATCTGCTGGAATTCGTTCTTCACCTACGTGCCTCCGGGGCAGCATCTGGTGCTCCTCGCCAAGGATGGTGCTCCGCTGCCACCGGGGCACGTGCTCGCCAAGCCGGGGCAAAAAGGGCCGCTGGAAGAGGTTCTTGGCGAGGCCTGGCATTTCGTCATGCCGATCGCCTACGAAGGGAAGCTCGAGCCCAACACGTCGATCGCCGCTGGCCAGATCGGGATCGTCACGGCCCTCGGCGGTGAGACGCTCCCTCCGGGGATGGTGCTCGCCGAGCCGGGGCAGCAGGGCATTCAGCGCGAGGTCCTTTCCCCTGGCAGTTACCGCATCAACCTCCACGGTTTCAAGGTGACGGAAGCCCCGGCGACGGAAATACCGGTTGGGTTCGTCGGTGTGCAGCGGCGGCTGGTGGGGCGGGAAACCGACGCGGCGCTGATCGAGCTCGACGCGGCCGGAAGCGTGGCCGACGACCGGAAGGGCTTTCTCCCCACGGTCCTCCAGCCCGGCCTCTACTACATCAACCCGCACGAAATCGATGTCATTGCGTCGGAGGTGGGGATCTTCCAAACCACCTTCTCCAAGGGCTCCTCCCAGGCCCGCCCGCCGATCACCTTCACCTCCCGCGGTGGCTTCCCGATCAGCATCGACTGCACTGTGGAATGGGAGATCTTGCCGGAGGACATGCCAAGGCTGGTGGCGGAATACGGCTCGCGGAGCCGGATCGAGGAGAACGTCATCGATCTCCAGACCCATGCCATCGGCCGTGACAAGGGCTCAGAGTACGGGATCATCGATCTGCTCGAGGGGGCCAAACGGCGGAAGTTCCAGGACGACTTCACGAGCGAATTGGTGAAGGCCTGCGCCGAGAAGCATGTCACCGTACATTCCGCCTTCATCCGCAACATCGACATTCCCGAGACCTACCTCGAGCAGGTCCGTGACAAGCAACTTGCCACGCAGAAGACGCTGACCAACAAGGCCAAGGAGGCCACTGCCAAGACCACTGCCGAGGTTGAGGAAGCGAAGCAAATGGTCGAGCTCGGGGTGAAGAAGGTGGAGGCGGAGACGAAGCGGCTGGTGGCGCTGCTCGATGGGCAGGTCGAGAACCTGCAGGCCACCACGGAAGGAAACCTGGAGCAGATGCGGGCCAAAAACGAGGCCGAGGTGGCGATCCTTGACGGGGAGATGAACCGGCTGACGGGCGAGGCCGAGGCCGAGGCGCAGAAGCTCAAAGAGACCGCCCGCAGCGCCATCGCGGGCATGAAGATGGACATCTTCCGTGGCGAAGGACAGTCGTTTCTCCGCTACTCGCTGTCCGAGGAGCTCAACCCTGACCTCCGGTTACGACTCTTCCAGAGTGGTCCCGGCACCTTCTGGACGAACATGACCGGGAGCGAAGGGATGAATCTTCTCCTCCAGCCGCAAACTGCCCCGCTCCCGGCCCGCGGAAAACCCGAGGCTTCGGCGACAGCCCCCCTGAAGGGACCGTCGGCTCAGTAACGCCACGCGATGCCGGTGTCGGAGAAGAAGCCGGCGGCGATGTGGTTGAGGCCCCAGCCGATGCGAATGCCGATCTCGAGGTTTTCGGTGAGGAGATAGTGGGTGCCGGGGCTGAAAAAGGGACGCGTGGTGTCGATCGGCAGCCCGTACGTGAAGGTCTCGAACCACTCGGCATGGATCTCCCACCGCTCGGTGACGGGAACGCGGAGGATCACCGTCGGCGCCCACCGGCTGAACCAGCCGGTCTCCCGCTGGGCGTAGGAGTAGCGGAGCGATGTGTCGAGCCGCCATTCGCCGGGGAGCTCCCACCCGGCCACGGCCGTCGCCACCGGAACGGTGCCCCACAGGTCGCCGCTGGTGGGTGTGCATGCCTCCGCGATGAAGCAACTCTCCGGGAGGAGGCCGTCCTGGTCGGAGATGTCGGCCTTGAGTCCGTAGAGGATATCGGCCTCATAGAGATTGAACCTCCCGATACGCCCTTCTCCCACCTCGACGCTCGTGACGACGTTCCCCCGGGGGTTGTCGGCGTAGTTCACCCCGATCCGCCACTCGAGCCAGTCGGTCGCGCCGATACGGAGGAGGTATTCGGGGACGTTGTTGGTCGCCTGACCGAATCGGTTGTCGATGTAAACATACGACCCCTCGGAGAGGAGCGTGCCCGGGGC
>JBAWVV010000059.1:0-15315 GCA_037147115.1 Planctomycetia bacterium
TCCCTTCATCGGGATCGGCCGGGAACTGCGCCGTCGCGGGATGCGCGTCACGCTTGTCGCTGCCGGGTGGTTTCGCGAGGTGGCCGAGAAGGCTGGCCTCGCGTTTGTCGACCCGCTCCCCGAGCTCGACTTCGTCGCGTCGATCGAGGACGAACGGATCTGGGACCCACTCCGCGGCACTCCGGTGATCCTCGAGCTCTTTGTGCGCCCTCTTCTCGAGCCGGTCTACCGGGTGATCGAGCGGGCGCTCGCTGCCGATGCCGCCGCCGGCGAGGCCACGGTCGTCGTCGCCTCGAGCCTCGCCTTCGGGGCCCGCGTCGCCCAGGAGCGCCTCGGCGTGGCGCTGGTCACCGCGCACCTGGCGCCGTTGTTGTTTCGCAGCCTCGACGATGCCCCGCGAGTGCCCGGGATTTTTGTCCACCGCGGCCCGCATTGGTTCCGCGAGCTCCAGTGGGCCCTCGCCGACCGGCTTCTCATCGATCCCATCATCGGCCGCTGGCTCAATCCCTTCCGCGCCTCCCTCGGCCTGCCACCGGCCCGCGGGCTGCTGCGTGATTGGATCCATTCGCCACGGCGCACCCTCGGGCTCTTTCCTGATTGGTTTGCCGCGCCGCAGCCGCAGTGGCCGCCACAGGTGCGGCTGACCGGCTTTCCCCTCTACAGCGAGGAGGGGGTGAGCGATGCTGACGACCAGATGAAAGCTTGGTTGGAAGAGGGCTCGCCCCCGATCCTCTTCACCCCCGGCAGCGCTCATCTCCACGGCCACGAGTTCTTCACCGCGGCGGCTGAGGCCTGTCGGCGGCTTGAGGTGCGCGGGCTCCTCCTGACGAGATTTCCCGATCAGATCCCAAAGGCGCTCCCCGCTGGCGTGCGCCACGCCGCGTTCGTCCCCTTCCGCTGGCTCGTGCCACGCTCGGCGGCGCTGGTCCATCACGGCGGCATCGGCACCCTCTCGCAGGGGCTCGCCGGCGGCGTGCCGCAGATCGTGATGCCGATGGGCTTCGACCAATTCGACAACGCCGCCCGGATCGAGCGCCTCGGTGTTGGCAAGTCGCTCGCCCGGAAGGCCTTCCGCGGCCCCGCCCTGGCGCGCCTCCTCAGTCAGCTCCTCGCGGATCAGGCTGTCGCCCACCGCTGCCGCGGCGTGGCCGAACGGTTCGCCGGCGCCGACGGAATCAGCGCCGCAGCCGATGAGGTCGAGGCCGCAGTGGAGTGAACGTCAGTCGCTGGGGACGGCGTCGGCGGCCAGCGCCGGCCGGGGGAAAGCCTGGAGCTGCCGCATGCTCGTCTTGCCGACCGCCACGTCGAGGAGCCGCCCGAAGCGGCGGAAGACGCTCTCCTGCCGGTAGGGGATGCCATGCTTCTCACACAGCGCCTTCACCTCTGGCTGGATGCGGGAGTACTGCCGCATCGGCAGATCGGGGAAGAGGTGGTGCTCGATCTGGTAGTTGAGCCAGCAGCTCATGTAGTCGGTGAATTCTCCGCCGCAGTGGTAGTTGGCCGAGCCCATCACCTGGGTCACGTAAAACTCCTCCTTGCGGTCGTAGTGGAAGGAGAAACGGTAGAGATCGTCGGCGGTGTGATTGGGGGCGATCACGAGGAAGGCATGGACGTTGGTGAACGCCTCGGCGAGGAGCTTGTTGAAAAGGACGTACCAGGCGGCGGTCGTCCCCAGGGGGAGGAATGCCAGCGGCACTAGCCCGAAGTGGAAGATTCCATACGGGAGGTAACAACTCAGCCACAACCGCCGCACCGACCGCTGGCGGAAGTCGACGAGATTCCGGATCGAAAGACGGGTGATGTGCTCGTGGCGCAGCCGCTTCCGGCTGTCGGGGTCGAGCACGCTCAGCGAGTTGGGCGCGTAGTAGATGATTTTCCAGGTGCAGGCCAAGACCGCGATCAGGGCGAGTTTCATCCAGTTCGGCAGGGGGGCGGCGCGAAGCGATTCCATGTTCCGCTCGGCCACGTCCGGGTCGGCATCCTCGCCGGTGTGGTAGTGGTGGAGGAAGTTGTGCTCATGATCCCAGGCCGCGGGGAGGAGCCAGTCGAACCAGTCGACAAACCGGCGCCAGCCGCGGGCGAACACCCGGCTGGTGTAGCGCGCGGGGATTCCCGGCACCCGGTCGTAGCCGCGGTGGGTGATGTGATGCGCGAGCAGCCAGCGGGTCATTTGCCCGAGGCTCAAGGCAAAGGCCGTGAGGGGATTGGGGAAGATCCAGGCCGTGGAATACCCAAGCAAGGTGGCGAGCTTGCCGTACGTTTCAATCCGCCGCAGGTGGGCAAAATCGGCTGGGCCGATCTGTCGGTAGGCGTCGGCCTTGAGCCGCTCGATGTCGGCACAGAACCCGGCGACATTCATCCCTCCCAGATCGCCAAGGGGCGCCAGTGGGGGAACGCGACGGTGCCGGTGGGGAGCTGCTTGGGTGGGGGCTTCGGTGGGAGTCATGGGTCAAGAGGGAGTTGGGTGCGTTAAGGGGGGCGGTCAATCGGCGCCGTCGCCGTCGATGAGGCCGCTCAAGCCGGTGCCGGACGCCGCCGGATGCCAGACCTTCCAAGCATCCTGGCTGCGGAGCCGGCCATAGTCGTCCCAGGAGATCTCCGCTGCCACCGGCCAGGGGAGGGTGTTGGTCTCCGGGGCGTGAACAATCGAGAGCGAGATGTCGTTGCGCTTCCGTGAGCCCGGCTTGCTCTCCGAGGCGACAGCGAGGAAGTCTGACGGAAGCACGCCGGCCACGTCGGACGATCGCCACGACGAAGCGAACGCGCAGCGGTAGAGCGGCGGGCGCGACCTTGCCGCGGTGGCATTGACGGCGGCGCCGATCGGTTGGCCGGGCTCAAGCGTCGCCTGCATCGCCCCTTCCTCCATGAAGGGAAGGATCTCCCATGTCCAGCCGCTGGGAAACCCGGGCCGCGGGGCAGGGGGGAGCGCCTTGTTTGCGTCGGCGTACATCTGGAGGCTGAGGTTGATCTGGGATTTGTGGTTGACACACACCGTCCGCTGCGACGACATCCGCACCGCGTGAATCGCCGGCATGAGCATCGAGATCATCAGCCCGATAATCGCCAGGCAGACGAGCAACTCAATCAGCGACACGCCCCGGCGATCGGAGGAACGGTTGCGTGGAAACAAGTTTCCGTCCTCCGGAAGCGTGCTATTTCGTCGGGTCGACCCGTTCGAAGACGACGAGCATCCGTCCGCTCCCCGCCGTGGCGGAGAAGTCGGCGGGGCGAGGCCTCCCCTGTTCGGCGATGCACAGCTTCCTGGTTTTGCCGCTCATTTCGTAGATGCCAAACGCGGTCTGGCCCGCATTGTTTCCCTTCGTGGTCTTGAAGTCGATCGTCTTCGGGGTAACGGTGGGATCAATCGTGCTTGTCCCCTCGGCCACGTCTTTTCCGTCGACAAGGAGTGTCCATTCGCCGTCTCGGCCGTTCTCGGTCGAGATCTTCTTGACGTCGTCGGCCCCCCCGGGGTTGCCGTTGACCTCCAGCGAGATCGCCCGCCAAGTTCCCTCGATCGCCAGGTGGTCCTTCTTTGTAGCCTCCTCCTTCGTGTTGGCCACGGTCTGGGCCAGCGCCATCAGCGGAGCGAGGCAGAGGATCGCGGCGCCGATGGCCGCAGCGCGGAACGAGAGAGTGTTCATGGAGGCCCCCGGAGAAAAACGTCAGAAAGTCCGAGGCCACACTGTAGCCCACTCGTCGAGGAACCGTGAGTCCCTCCGGCTCAACGCCCCGGTTGTGGCGGCCCGGCGGAGGCGAGCCTTGTCGACCCCTGGTGGTGGCGGGGGAGGAAGGGGCAGTGCCGGCAACCGCTGCCGCAGCATTCGCCGCGCCGGCGGTGAAAAGCCGCGGTGAAGACGACGTAGCCCTGTTCGACGGTGAAGTCGGGTTCGGGCTCGGCCGGCGGCGGGGCTTCGTCGGACATGACGGGGGCCGGCTCGAGCGGGATAAAAGGCCTCGGAAGGCCAGCCCGCCAAAAAAGGGGGCCGTAGAAAAGAAAAGGGCCCGCGGTTGGGGAAACCACGGGCCCAGAAGCGGCTATCGAGGTGAGGGTCTTTGGGGGGGAACAGCCGCTGAAGAGAAGCACTTGGATGGTGGAGCGGGCTGCCGGACGGCGCTCGCGACTCCCAGACTATAGCCGACCGGCGTCCCCGTGTCGAACACTTTTTTCACCCTTAATTGCTCGGTTTTCCGCCCCTGGACGGATGTCTTGCACAATTCTCACAATCGTCCCAGAGTGGCTGCCGAAGCGGGGTCTTCGCCGGGGGGGAGCGCGGCCGATACATTGGGCATATCTCGCCCGATCCACCGCCGCACTGCACCGGAGCTCCGCCAATGGCCGCCCGTCCCGTCGATCCGTTCTCCGCCCGTGGCACGTTCGAGACCGGCTCCGGGCCGGCCACGCTCTACCGGCTGCGGGCGCTCGACGACGCGGGGGTGACCAACACCTCCCGGCTTCCCTATTCGATCCGGATGGTCCTCGAGGCACTGCTGCGGACCTGCGACGGCTACGAGGTGACCGAGGCCGACGTCCGGGCGCTGGCGACGTGGAACGCCGCCAAGCCGGCAGAGTCGGAGATTCCTTTCAAGCCGGCGCGCGTCGTTCTCCAGGACTTCACCGGCGTGCCGTGCGTCGTCGATCTCGCTGCGATGCGCGCGGCGATGAAGCGTCTCGGGGGAGACCCGCGGAAGATCAACCCGCTGGTGCCGGTCGATCTCGTCATCGACCACTCCGTTCAGGTCGACCACTTCGGCACCCACCGGGCGCTCGAGGAGAACATCGCCATCGAGTTTGAGCGGAATGCCGAGCGCTACGCCTTCCTTCGCTGGGGGCAGCAAGCATTCCAAAACTTCCGCGTCGTTCCGCCGGCGATCGGGATTGTGCACCAGGTGAACCTCGAATACCTCGCCGGCTGCGTGTTTCTCCGCGATGATCCGGCGGCCACCGGCACCACCAGGCTCCCCGTCGCCGTTCCCGATACCCTCGTCGGCACCGACAGTCACACGACGATGATCAACGGCCTGGGGGTCGTGGGCTGGGGCGTCGGCGGCATCGAGGCCGAGGCGGTGATGCTCGGCCAGGCGCTGTCGCTCCTCCTCCCCGAGGTGGTCGGCTTTGAGCTCACCGGCCGGCTCCCCTCCGGCGCTACCGCCACAGACCTCGTGCTGACGGTCACCGAGATCCTCCGCAAGGCGGGCGTGGTGGGGAAGTTCGTCGAGTTTTACGGGGCGGGGCTGGCCGGGATGTCGCTCGCCGACCGGGCGACGATTGCCAACATGGCGCCGGAATATGGGGCGACGATGGGATTCTTCCCGATCGACGACGAGACGCTCGCCTACCTCCGGCTGACCGGCCGGCCGCATGCGACCGTCGAGCTCGTCGAGCGCTACATGAAAGAGCAGGGACTGTTCCGCACCGCCTCCGCCCCGACGCCCGAGTTCACGTCGACGTTGTCGCTCGATCTCTCCACGGTCGTTCCTTGCCTTGCCGGCCCGAAGCGGCCGCAGGATCGGGTCGTGCTCGGGGCGGTCAAGAAGACGTTTGCCGAATCGCTCACCGCCCCGACGGCGAAGCGCGGCTTCGCCCTTGATGCCGCCGCCCTGGCGAAGACCGGCACGGTGACGGAGAACGGCCACTCCTCCACGATCCACCATGGCGCCGTCGTGATCGCCGCGATCACCAGCTGCACCAACACGAGCAACCCGAGCGTGATGGTCGCCGCGGGGCTCGTAGCGCGGAAGGCGGTGGCCCGCGGGCTCACCGTCAAGCCGTGGGTGAAGACGAGCCTCGCACCGGGATCGCGCGTCGTCACCGACTACCTCGAGAAGTCGGGGCTGGCCACCGACCTCGACACGCTCGGCTTCGAGACCGTCGGCTACGGCTGCACGACCTGCATCGGCAACTCCGGGCCCCTCCCCGACCATGTCGCCAAGGCCGTGCAGGAGGGGGATCTCGTCGCCGCGGCGGTTCTTTCCGGCAATCGTAATTTCGAGGGCCGAGTCAATCCGCTCGTGAAGGCCAACTGGCTCGCCAGCCCCCCGCTCGTCGTCGCCTACGCCCTAGCCGGCACAACCGATATCGATCTCGACCACGAGCCGATCGGCACTGGCTCCGACGGCAAGCCGGTCTATCTGCGGGAGATCTGGCCGACGGCTGAGGAGGTGCGCAAGACGGTCGAAGCGGCCGTCGAGCCGGCGCAGTTCCAGAAGCGCTACGACAACGTGTGGGAGTCGAACCCGCGCTGGAACGCCGTGCCGACGAGCACCGGCGAGCTCTACGACTGGGATGCGAAGAGCACCTACATCCAGGAGCCGCCGTTCCTCTCCGACCTGACGCACGAGCTGAAGCCGCCGCAGAGCGTGAAGGGTGCCCGCGTCCTCCTCGCTCTGGGGGACAGCGTCACCACCGACCACATCTCCCCCGCGGGGAGCATCGCCAAGGTGAGCCCGGCGGGCCACTACCTCGTCGAGCATGGTGTGCCCCCCGTCGACTTCAACAGCTACGGGGCCCGGCGCGGCAACGACCGGGTCATGACCCGAGGGACGTTTGCCAATATCCGCCTCCGCAATCTTCTCGTCCCGGGGACGGAAGGGGGGATCACCCGGCTCCTCCCTGGCAGCGAGGTGATGCCGGTCTATGATGCAGCGATGAAGTATCGGGCCGACGGGACGGCGCTGGTGGTCCTGGCCGGCACTGAATACGGCACTGGCAGCTCGCGCGACTGGGCCGCTAAGGGAACGATGCTCCTCGGCGTTCGGGCGGTCCTCGCGGCGAGTTTTGAGCGGATCCACCGCTCGAATCTCGTCGGCATGGGGGTCTTGCCGTTGGTGCTCCCCAAGCCGTGGCAGGAACTCGGGCTGTCCGGCGAGGAGACGTTCGACGTGCCGTTTGAAGGGCTCACGCCCAGAGCGACCGTGGCGGTCGTGGCGACGCGCCCCGATGGCTCGAAGCTGACGATCAACTGCCTCGTCCGGATCGACACCCCGGTCGAGCTCGATCAATTTCGCTCCGGTGGCATCCTGCCGTTCGTGCTGCGGAAATTGCTCGCCACCTGAGCGTCTCCTGCAGCAGCGGAAAATAACGGCGCCGGAAGGATTCCGCGATCGGTTCGATCGTTTTGATCGGCATCCGTGCCGTCATGCGCACGGATTCACGCCCGGCTGTTTCGTCCGAGCGCCGCTGCCATGCGCCGCTGCGGCGCGGCCGCGGTACCGACAAAAGGTGGGTGCGAGGGGGGTGCGAAACGGCATCGTTCCTGTACAGTGACCTGTGCTGTGAGGCGGTCACGGCAGGCGGCGCGTGGGAGACGCATCGTCGATGGCGCCGGAGAGAATCCGGCGTGCTGGAGTGCGACGCGTCCGCCCGCGTGAGGAGCTGAAGAGCGTGGTAAGAGAGTTTTCGCCGGAGTACGACGGGCGGGGCTTGGCGATCGGTGCGGCACCGCGTCAGGAGACGGAAGTCTTCGTCCGTTCGCGTTCGAAGACGGCGATCACGCGTCTGGTGGTTGAGGAGCTCGCGCGCTTCCAGCCGCGCGGCCGGCGCGGGGGCTTGTCCGACCGCTCGACCCTCGCTGACGCCGGCCTCGACGATGCGGCCTTCCTCGACGTCGTGAACCGGATCGAGGGGCGCTACGAGATGCGCTTCCGCGACGACTGGCTCCGCGGCATCCAAACCTGCGGCGATCTCGTCGACTGCATCGCCCGCCACATGGTCGATGCCGGCGATCCCGACACCTCCGCCGAGCCGCTGGCTACCGGGAGCGAGCGCCCCGTCCACGCGCCGATGACGCCCCCTCCCACCGCGGCCGATCCGTTCCCGGAGATCGGCGCCCTCGAGGCGCGGCTGCGTGGCCTCGAGCAGGCGGGACTGGCCAATCCCTTTCTCCGGGCCAACGAGCGCGTTCGCGGGCGCACGGCACGGATCGGCGGGCAGGATGTCATCAGCTTCACGAGCTTCGACTACCTCGGGCTCACCGGCCATCCGGACGTGACGCGGGCGGCGAAGGCCGCCATCGACCGCTTCGGCTGCAGCGCCTCGGCGAGCCGGATGGTCGGCGGCAACAACACCCTCCTCGACGACCTCGATCGGGAACTGGCGTCGTTCCTCGGCACCGAGTCTGCCACGGTCTTCCCCTGCGGCTACGGCACGAATGCCTCGGTCTTCGCCCACCTCTTCGGGGCGGAGGATCTGATCCTCTATGACGAGCTGGCCCACAACAGCATGGTCCAGGGGGCCGGGGCCTCGAAGGCGGGGAAGCGTTCGTTCCGCCACAACGATCACGACCAGCTCGACGCCCTGCTGCGCGACCTCCGCCCGAAATACCGGCGCGTCGTCGTCGCCATCGAGGGGGTCTACAGCATGGATGGCGATTACCCCGATCTGCCGCGGTTCATCGAGGTCAAGCGTCGTCACGACGCGATGCTGTACGTCGATGAGGCCCATTCGGTGGGCACGATGGGGCCGGGGGGACGCGGGATCTGCGACCACTTCGGCGTCGATCCCTCCGAGGGGGATCTGTGGATGGGGACGATCAGCAAGGCCCTGGGCGCTGGTGGCGGCTACCTCGCCGGGAACAAGCGGCTCATCCGCTACCTCGGCTACACGACGCCGTCGTTCGTCTTCTCCACGGCCTGCTCGCCGCCGAACGTGGCGGCGGCCCTCGAAGGGCTCAAAGTCATCCAGCGCGAGCCGTGGCGCGTGACGCGACTGCGGGAGCGGTCGGAGCTGTTTCTGAAGCTCGCCGCCGACTGCGATCTCGACACCGGCTCCAGTGGCGACACGCCCGTCATCCCCGTCATCGTCGGCGGCTCGAACCGAGCGATCCTCGTTTCGCAATTGCTCCTCGAACGGGGGGTCAATGCCCAGCCGATCCTCTATCCGGCCGTCCGTGAGTCGGCGGCCCGGGTCCGGTTCTTCCTCACCGCCGAGCACAGCGAGGATCAGATCGTGCGCACCGTCGAGGCGCTTTCGGAGGTTGTGCCGATGGCCACCCGGGCCATTGGCTGATCGTCGTCCGGGGCGCGCGAGTCGCGGGTAAAGATGCCGTCCTGCCAGGGCGGGGGGAAGCGGCGGACGATCCGGTCGGTGACGACCAGGAGCGCCGGCAGCATGACGAGCTCGGCCACCGTGGCGGCGGCCACTGCCGCGCAGGCGAGGATCCCGAAGCTCGCCAGCGAAGGGACCCGTGAGACGGTGACCGCGGCGAAGCCGATCGTGAGCACGACGCCGCCGAGGATGATCGCGTTGCCCGTCTCGGCCACCCCGCGGCGGATCGCCGATTCGATCGACAGCCCTGGCCGGCGCTGCCGCTCGAGCGCCGTGAGGACGTGGACGGTGTCATCGACGGCCAGGCCGAGGCAGACGTTGAAGACGATCACCGTCGCCGGGTCGAGGTGCCTCCCGGTGGCGACCATCACCGCGCCGATCACCGCCAGGGGAAAGACGTTGGGGATGAGGCTGACCAGGCCCGCCAGCGGGGAACGGAAGGCCAGCGCCAGGATCGTCCCGATCACGACGACCTCGAGGGCCAGGCTCGAGCCGAGATCGCGGACCAATTGCCGGACATTCCGCGCCGAGAGGACCGACATCCCGGCGAGCTGGAATCGCCACCCCGGATGGGAGGCCTCGAGGCCGGCGAGCCCGGCATCGACCCGGTCATAAACCCGCTCGAGGGTCCGCGAGCCGATGTCGCGGATCCGTGCCCGCACCACCGCCACCCGCGCCGTCTGGTCAACAAAGCCTGCGAAGTCTGCGGCGTCGAGGCGGCGCCGCGCTCGGTCGCCGATCGTTCCCGCCACCGTCGAGAGCGATACGGCCCGGATCGCCGGGTCGGCCGCTTCGAGAACACCGTGCACGGCCGCGATCCCGTCGAGCACCCCCGCCTCTCGCCAGTCGAGCCCCTCCGGCCAGCGGACGACGACATCGGCCCCGAAGGCGCCGCCAAACTCCTCGTCGACATGGAGGAGGGCCCGCGACGAGGCGGCGCCGCGCGGCAGGGCATCGGCGACCCGGTTGTCGGCATCGAGCCCGGCGGAGAGGAGGCCGAGGCCGAGCGTGGCGAGGAGGCCCACCGCGGCGATCACCCGGGCGTGGCGCACCGACCAGCCGGCGAGGAACGCCGCCAGCCGCGAGGCCCTGCGCGACGACCGGCCCAGCCGCATGCCCCGGAAGGCAGGGAGGGAGGCGAGAAGGGGGGTGAGGAGCGTCACCGCGGTGAAGCTCGCCAGTGCCCCCGCCGCCGCGGCGACGCCGAAGGTGCGCACCGCCTCGATCCGCGCCGCGGCCAGCGATGCGAAGCCGATCGCCGTCACCAGGCTCGTCAGGCCGCAGGCGGTGCCGACGCGCCGGATCGCCCCGGCTGAGGCGGCCGACGCCCCGATCCCCCGGCGGGCGCTGCGACGCATGTCCTCGATGAAGTGGATCGAGTCGCACGTTCCCACGACGAGGGCCAGCGATGGCACGACGCTCGTGAGGATGTTGATCTTCGCGCCGCACAGGCCCAGCACCCCCATCGCCCACACCGCGCCAACCAGCGGCGGAACGCAGGCGACGACTGTCGAAGAGAAGCTGCGGGCCACGCTCGCCGAGAGGATCAGGGCCAGAGACATCCCCAGCGCGTTGAAGACGAGTATGTCGCGGCGGAGTGCCTGCGATGCCTCAGCCCGCAGGGCGGGGAGGCCGGTGAGCTCTGCCTCGAGCCCGTCGCGGTTCGCCAGCGCCGCGGCGATCCCCGCGAGGACCCCCTCGGCAGCCGCCGGGGTGTCGCGTCCGGGGAGGAGCCGGACGAGGACCAGAGCGCTGGCGGCATCGGCCGAGAGAAGGTGGCCGGCGATGAGCGGATGCCTCGAGCAGCGTGCCAGCGCCGCAGCACAGGCCTCCTCGTCGAGCGCCCCGGACACCCGGGGGATGACCGGGAGGAGGGCGCCGGCCATTCCCTGCCGCCGGACATCGAACATCGAGCGCACCCCCTCAACGCCGTCAATCCGTGCCAGGTCGTCGACGAGGTCGCGCAGATTCCCGAGCGTGACTGGGGCGAAGAGCGGGCCCGTCGTGGGGCTGACGAGGACAATGCAATCGCGATCGGGGGCCCCGAAGCGCTCGGCGATCTCGTCGATGACGACGAAGTCGTCGCTGCCGTTGCGGAGGAGCGACCGGAGATCGTCGTCGATCCGCAGCCGGGAGAGCCCCACGGCGGCGAGGATCGAACAGACGACGGTCGCCAGAATTACCCGGCGTCGCCAGCCCGGGTCGGGGCCACCTCGGTCTCCTCCCGGCATGGGTCGCGGTCCTTCAGGAGGTGGAGCTCATCTGGATCGACGATCCATCCCCGGCAATTGGCCGCGCCGCAGCGGCAGCGGATCGAGGCATCGGCCGGCCAGCAGTAATCAATGAGAAGTTCCCCACCCGGCTCGATGTCGCGGATCGTCTGGAGCCAGAGGCGGTCCTCGACGACGACCTGGGGATCGTCCTCGTCGAACCAATAGAAGAGTTCGCAGTTCGGATCGCAACTGTGATTCAGGAAGCGGAGCGGGGCGGAGGGCTCGAGCACCTTGCCGCTGGGGAGCTCCATGCAATAGCTCGGGTCGGCGGGGTGATCGTCGCACACCTGGCCGAAGATCTCCCCGAGCACCATTCCCGATTTCAGCCGGCGGCGGGCGAAAACCCCGGTGCCGACGTGGGTGGTGCCGGGCTGGACGAGCGTCAGCAGCCGCTCGCGGTCGGCACGGCGGGACGGCACGGCCTCATGGCTCATCGGTGACAGGTCCGGGGGAGGTGGGGCGGGAGGAAGGCGGCCGGCGACGCGGGCGCCTCAAACCGCGGAATCTAGCCGTCGGCCGCGACGGACGTCAACCATCCGACCGGGCGGGACGGCCCGCTGAAGCGGCAGGCACGTCTGCCGCTGGCTCGAGAACACCTCGAGCGGGTTGTGCCCTCGGTCGAACGACTTCCCGCGGGTATCCTTGCGATCGGCCCTGAATCGCCACCTGCCGCGGTGGCCGCCACGACCGGAGTGAGCTTTGATGAGCCGCGACAACCAGCGAGAGTTTCAGCCGGGGCACGTGGCCAAGCCTGACGAGGGGACGATTCTCGGTCATCCGCCGGGGCTGTTTCTCCTCTTCTTCGTCGAGATGTGGGAGCGCTTCAGCTACTACGGGATGCGCGGATTGCTGGTCCTTTATCTGATCGCCGGCCTGTACTCCGCCAAATTGCCCGACGGCGCCGAGGCCCGCTTCGCCACCGGCAGCGTCGTGGAGGTGACGACCGCCGCGGGGGTCGCCAAGGGGAAGGTCGTGCGCGTGTTCGAGGATGAACAGGCCGCCGACAAGGGTCGGATGCTGCAGTTGAGTGTCCCCGCAGCGGACGGCACCTCGGAGACCCGCACGATCGCGCTTGCGGAGATCACCGCCATGACCGTGGGGGCGGGGGCCAATCCCGGGCCGGGGTGGACCAAGAAAACGGCCAGCACGCTCTACGGGTGGTACACCGGGCTTGCCTACCTGTTCCCGATCTTCGGCGGGATCATCGCCGACAAGCTCATCGGCACCCACCGCTCGATGGTCGTCGGCGGCCTCCTCATCGCCATCGGCCACGTCGTTCTCGGCTTGTCGGGCTTCGGGGCGCTTGCCCACAGCGATGTGGGGATGTCGGTGTTCGTCGCCGGCCTGGCGATCATCGTCCTCGGGACAGGCCACTTCAAACCGAGCGTGTCGGTGATGGTCGGGCAGCTCTACAAGCAGGGGGACCCGCGCCGCGACGGAGCGTTCACCATTTTTTACATGGGGATCAACCTCGGGGCCTTCCTGTGCGCGTTTGTCTGCGGCACCCTCGGCGAGAAGGTCGGCTGGCACTGGGGCTTCGGTGCCGCCGCCATCGGCATGATCGCCGGCCTCGTGCTGTACACGATCCTCCGGCCGAAATACCTCGCCGACATCGGCTTGCCCCCCGACGGCCGTGGGGCCTCGGCGCCGCTGTTTGTCGTCGCGAGCCTCGTTCTCGGGTCCCTCTGCGGGGTGGCCTATCACTACGGCTTCTTGAACGCCTTCTCCGATCTGCTCTCGCCGCTGCTCGTGGCGGCGCTGGCCGCGGTGATCCTCGGGCTCGTGATCTGGTTCGTTTCCATCCAGCGGCCCGAGGATCGTGGGCCCACCGCCTCGATCTTCCTCTTCATGGCTTTCAACGTCTTCTTCTGGATGGCCTTCGAGCAGGCTGGGTCGTCGATCAATGTCTTCACCGAGCAAAACACCAACCGCACGCTGTTTGGCAGGGAGATTCCGGCGACCTGGTTCCAGTCGGTGAATGCCGGGCTGATCTTCATGCTCGCCCCGCTCTTCGCCAGCCTCTGGACGCGCCTCGGCAAGCATGGGCTCGATCCCAGCCAGCCGATGAAGATCGCGCTGGGGCTGATCTCCCTCGGCGTCGGGTATCTGTTTATGGTCTGGGCCGGGATGTCGGTGAAGGATGGCGCGAAGGCGTCGATGGCGCTGATCTTCCTCACCTACTTCTGGCACACCGTCGGCGAGCTCTGTCTCTCCCCCACCGGCCTGTCGTACGTCACGAAGGTCGCGCCGAAGCGGTTCGTGTCGCTGCTGATGGGGGTGTGGCTGGTGTCGAGCTTCGTCGCCAATCTCGCCGGGGGGAAGATCGCCGCGGAGGTCGAGGCGATCGAACGGGGCGAGATCAAGCTCCCGTGGAACTCGTGGAACTTCGGTGGCCAGGCCGATTACTTCTTCCTGTTTGTCGTCACGTCGATCGGGGTGGGCGTCGCCGTGGCGCTGGCCACGCCGCTGCTGAAGAAACTGATCCAGGGGCGTGACCAGAACGACGCCCCCACCCCCGGGCACTGATTTTCCCGCAACGAATCGATCCCCGCCTTTGTCCCATCGCCGTTCGCCGCACCAGCGGCGGAGCCGTACGTCTCCTGCCAGCCAACTCAAGGCTCGCGAATGCCTCCGCGGCTCCTGCTTGTCACCATCGATCGTCTCCCGGCCTGGATCCTCCCGGCCTGGGGGTCAACGTGGGTGTCGGCCCCCGCACTCGATGCCCTCGCCGGCCGTGGCCTCGTCTTCGATCGCCTCATCAGTCCCTCCCTCGATCCGCGGCAGACCCTCGACGCCCTCGCCGGGGGGCTGGTCGCCGCGGCCGCCCGGGCCGGGCTCCGCGTTGGAGTGGTCACCGACGAGGCCTCCGGCGCAGCGATCTTCGCTCCCGAGAGAGACAGCGCGGGAGTGGCCGTGACGGTCGTGCCCGCGGTCGTGCCGCGTCGCTCGGCCCGTCGGGCGGAGGAGACGAATCTCGGCCGGTTGTTCGCCGCCGCCGGCGGGATCGTGGCCGGCGCCGATCATGGCCTCGTGTGGATCCATGCCGGCAGCCTCAGGCTCGCCTGGGACGCGCCGGAGTCGTTCCGGGAGCCGTATCTCGATGCGGATGACCCGCCCCCGCTGGAAGGCGTCGGGCTGCCATCGCTGCGGCTGGAGGCCGACACCGATCCCGATCTCGTCATGGGGCATCGCCAGCGGTTCGCCGCCCAGGTCTCGCTCCTCGATCGCTGTTTCGGTGAGCTTCTCGCCGCGCTCCCGGCGCCGTTGCCGACGTCGGAGGGATGGACGATCTGCGTCGCCGGCGTGCGCGGGATGCCGCTGGGGCTCCATGGGCTCGTCGGCCCGCCGGAGGGAGCCGGGGCCGAGATGCCCTACGGCGAGAGCATCCATCTGCCGGCGATCCTCGTCGACGGCCGGGGGCGGATGGCCGGGCAACGCCATCCGGGGCTCGTCATGCCGGCCGACCTCGGAGCGACCCTCCGCCGGGTGCTCGGCTTCCCGGATGATCACCGCGCCGTCGATCCCGACCCGGGCCGGTCGTTGTCGGGGCTGTTCGACGACTGGACGCACGACCAGCGCGATCGCGTCATCGCCGCCACGGAGGCCGGGACCGCCGTCGTCACCCCCCACTGGTTCTATCTCGAGTCACCAGGCGTTGATGGCGAGCCCCGCCGCCGGCTTTACGCCAAGCCGGACGATTTCTTCGAGGTGGCGGATGTCAGCAACCGCTGCCCCGAGGTGGTGGCGGCCATGGCGGAGGTCGTCGCCGCGGCCCGCGTGGGAGACCCCCGGGCCTGGGCACTCCCCCTCGGGCGTGCCGGTGAGGTCGCCTGAATCTCCCTAGCGGTCGACGGGCCGGGGCCTAGGGCCGTGCCTGACCGGAGCCTTCGAAGGCGGGCTCGGCGCGGCCAGAAATGGCATTTTTGCCGGGGAAACAGCGGTGGTGAGGCCCGCCACCGACCGCTATCCTCCCCGCTCCGTCCGCCCGGCCCCCGCCCC
>JBAWVV010000060.1:0-15291 GCA_037147115.1 Planctomycetia bacterium
TCTCGTCGACGTGCTCCCCGGAAGCGTGGCGAGAGGCAGAGAGTCTCGTTTGGGCTGATCGTTGACGTTCGTCACCAGATCCCCAAACCGCACCCGCGTCCATCCCTCGCGGGAGCGAATCTTGTGTTGCGTCAGGCCGTGCCCTCCAAGCCCGACCTCGGCTCTGCGTTCAAAGAAGTGCTACCGTCATCGGCGTGGCGGCGGATGAATGTCTCCAGCGGCACCGCCATCTGCCCCGGGGCCACGGCCAGCGGCGGGAGCCGCGGTTCCGCGGCGATGCGTTCGTCGCTCTCGCGCCGTGCCTGGGACCGATCGTCGGGGGATGGTTGGATCATTGGGAACTTCCACCTTTGTCAGGCGGCCGCCTTGATTGATCGGAGGTGTCGTTGTTGCCGATGCATTCGGGGCTGGATCATTCTTCGCCCTCCAGGACACTCGAAGCTGTCTCGAGTCGCGTAAACGCCTCGGCATCGAGTCTCTGTTTCAGCCGTGTCAGAGGCGATGAAAACGGGATGCGTTTTTCGTGCTGCAATCGGCCGATAACGATGCCCGCTCCGACCTGTTGCTGCTCGGAAAAATGCCCGATCTCTGCGGCCGAAGGGGCCCGATTGCCCAGAACGTCGACGAACGTCTTCCATGCCGAGCGTGGGATCAGACGGTCGGCGGCGAATGCGTCTGCTTGACGTTCCTCGCCTTCGTCGGAGCCCAAGTCATCGGCGTCGACATGGGGCTTTTTCTTGCCATGGAGAACGACATGGGCCGCTTCGTGGAGAAGCGTGAACCAAAGCTGATCGGTGGTGGAATAGCGATCACTGACGACGATCATGGCCCGATCAGAGGTAAGCCACTCGGTCGCGCCAAAGGCCGAGCAGGCCTTCGGCCGCCGCACGAACACCACCGCCACCCCTGCCCTGGCCCAGTCGTGCTGGATCTGCTTCAGGGCACCGATCGGATCCGCCGACGTGCTCTTCCGGCAAGAGGCATCGAGCGTGGCGAGGAACTGCGACTTGCTCCAAGGGCCCGTCTCGATGGCCGCTGCGGCGATCTGCCCCCGCCGCAGCCAGGCGGCGACGGCGCCCACCTTGGCGCCGGGGCCACGTGTTCCGGCCCGAAAGGCCACAAGTGGTGAGGCGTAGTGGTCACGCCAGCCCTTCACAGAAGCCACGCCGAAAAACCGCAGGCAGGCATCGACGTTGGCCGTCGCCTCGCTGCCGGCGTCGATCCAGCCGAGCTTCCGCATGTCTGCCAGGGGGAGCTCCTTGAGCCAGGGGCGATCTGCATCATGGCGTTTCAGCGACTCCCGCTCGGCCAACGCCGCCTGGTAGTTCGCCTCGCGGTTCAACCAGAACTGCGTCGATCCGCCCAGCGTGAGCGAAAGGGCAACGGCGGTCTCGCTCGTGATCCGGGTTTTGTTTTTGACGAGGTCTTGGACGTGCTTCTTCGTCCTGCCCATCCGCTCGGCGAGGTCGGCCTGCGTCCAGCCAAGCTCCTCCAGATTGTCGAGGATCGTGTCGGCCGGCGGGGAGAGCCGGCGGGGCCAGCGCTTCTCGGTCTGTGCTTCAGCCATCGTGATAGTCCTCGATATGCGTGATGATGATTCGGGAGACCCGAGTCCAGTCGATCCGCCCCAGCTGATCCCGCGGGGCCGGATCGATCGCCTTGAAAACCAGCCGCCGCCCGCCATCGAGGCCGATGGCGTAATGGTCGGCAAGGTCGCGATCGAGCGGGTGCGGCCGGCCGGTATTCGGAAGCTCGCCGAGCGTCGGCGCGGCCTCGAGGTCTTCCATCCGCCGCCGCAGCTTTTTCATCCCCTGGACGTTCAGCTTTCCTTTCGCGTACCGCTCGTCTTGGCAGAGCCTTTCGAGCTCCTTCGAGTCGTATCGGATTTGCTCCACGTCCGTCTCCAGAAACGATACACCAATCCGGTGTACAGAATCAATGTTCCCGCGGCAGACCCCGTTTCGGCCGCTGATTCTACGTTGTGCTCTCCGTGTCGTCCTCGGCCAGTCCGTCAAGCATCGCCGTCACCTCGTCCATCTGTCGCCGAAATACCTCCCGGTCGGTCTTCCATCCCCATGCGGCGGCGAGTGATTCGGGCTCCCTCCCCTCCCCTGCCGCTGCACCCGCGGCCGGCGTGCGGGCCACATAGATGGGGATCGAAAGGCTGAAGTCCTGCTTCTCGATCGCGGCAAGATCCGCGACGGCGGCCAGGAGCATGCCGCCGGTACCGCAGGCAGGGTCGTGGAATCTGCCGGGTGCCACCCCCGTCCTGCGGCCCATGCTCCCACATTCGCGGGGGATACAGGGAAAGAGTTTTCACCCTCGGCAGGGCCACGATGATGCCAGCTTTGGGCCGGGCTGAAAAGCCAGCGGAGCGGGAGAGAACAGGCCAGGACGCTGGCCTGTCGAACCAGGGGCCCGCGGTGCCCAAGCGATCTCTCCCGGGCCGATCGGGATTTGGTGTCGGCTGGCGTTCGAATTAGAGTCAGAGCTCCGAGTTCCTCACCTCAGAGCACCCCGCTCATGACCACACCATCCGTCCCAGTCGCGGCGTCCCCGGCCACCCTCCGCGTGCTGTCGACTTCCGGCAGTGGTCAACCGGTCAGCGACCTGGCCACTCCGGAGCACATCGCGCAGCTCACGCAGCAACTTTCGACGCTCCTGACGGATACGGTCGAGCACATCGCCGGCCTCAATCGCGAGGCCCGCATCCTCGCCTTGAATGCGGAGATCGAATCGGCGCGGGCCGGCGATGCCGGCGTTGCCTTCGGCGTGGTTGCCAAAGCGATGTCTCAGCTCTCGGAGAAGACGGGCGATTCCGCCAAGGAATTGGCCCGTGGGTCGCGTGGGCTGATCCGCGAAATGCAGCAGGTGACGGATGTTCTGCAGACGAAGATGCGCGGTGAGCGGCTCTCCGACATGGCACTGACGAACATCGATCTGGTCGATCGCAATCTCTACGAGCGATCCTGCGATGTTCGCTGGTGGGCGACCGATGGAAGCGTTGTCACTGCCTTGGCGACTCCCACCGAGGAAAATCGACGCTTTGCCAGCAAGCGGCTCGGGGTGATCCTCAACGCCTACACCGTCTACTTCGATCTCGTGTTGTGCGACATCGAAGGGAGGGTCGTGGCGAACGGCCGGCCGGCGAAGCATGCGGTGGCCGGCATGCGGCAGGAGCAGACCGCTTGGTTTCAGTCGGCGATGAAAACCGAGAGCGGCGATGCGTTTGGATTTCAGTCAGTGCACCGTTCGCCTCTGGTCAATCATGAGCGGGCGCTGGTGTATTCCTGTGCTGTCCGCGAGGGGGGAGAATCGCGCGGCAGGATCCTCGGGGTGTTGGGGATCGTGTTCAACTGGGACGCCCTCGGGCAGACGATTCTCGACCGCATTCCCCTGGCTCCCCGCGAGAAGCAGCGGGCCATTGCCTGCTTCCTCGATGGTGAGGGGACTGTGCTTGCCGATTATCCAGCCGGCGCTCTTGGAGACTCCTTTGACAAAGCACTGTTCCAAGGGCTGCGGCAGGGGCAAAAGAGCTACGGAGTCCATCACTTCTCTGGACGCGAGTATGTGGCTGGCTTCGCGATGTCGCCCGGTTTCGAGACGTACGCCACGGGCTGGGCGTCGCTGGTGATGGTAGCCCGTGATTTGATGTCCTCGGCCACGATGGAAGAGCCGAAGCGTCGGGGCTGAGTGTCGCGGGCCGGCGAGGGTTGCATCCGCCGCCGCTCAAGCGATGGGACGCCGCGGCTCCGACGGTGCCCCGTATTTCCTGAAAAGCGACAGTAACCGTTCCTTGTCGAACGGCTTCACGACGAAGTCGAGGGCGCCTAGGGCGATGCATTCACGCAGTTTCGCCCGCTGATCGACGGCACTGACCATGACCACTCTTGACTCTGGAGCCTCGGTGCGGAGCTGCCGCAGGGTTTCCACGCCATCGAGCTCCGGCATCACGATGTCGAGCGTGACCAGATCAGGCTCGTGTTGACGGTAGAGGGCAAGCCCTTCGAGGCCATTGGTGGCCTCGGCAACGATCTCCCAGCCGGCTTCGCGGGCAATTCCAGCGATCCGCTTGCGCATGATCGTGGCATCGTCCACAACCAACAACCTGGGGGCCCGCAATCCACCGGCCGGCGTTTCCATGTCAGCCTCCTTCACAAGGTCTCCGAGCCATGCTCGGCTGTTTCGACGGTTACGGTTCCCGTGGCCACGTCGACCGCCACGCGGCGGCCGTGTTTCCCGCCACAGAGGCGGCCCACGATCTCGATGCCAAGACCGCTGAGAATGGTTTCGAGAGCCAGAACATTCTGGTCTCCGATCGGCGTCCCTGACTGGAAAGTGAACATCGTCGCGCCGCCGATCAGCTTCGCGGTGCAGCCGATACTTGTGTCACCGACGAAGTCCGCCAACCGTCGGAGGGTTTCGGCCACGGCGGTGTCGGCGTATTTGCCAGGAGCTCCCACTCGGCCCTCGGCGGCGGGCAGCATCACGTGGGCCACACCCGCTGCCCGATGGCGTCTGGAGTAGAGCACCAGGGCCACGCAGGAGCCGACGAACGTGCGGAGAACCCCTTCGCCCTTGGCAACGCCAATCTGGCCGATGGCGATTGGCTCGCCTGTCGCTGGCTGTGCTGGTGTCGTCACAGAGGCGGTTCCGGATCGGCGGGCTTGTGAGCGTAGGATCGGAGCCCTGCGGCGTCTGGCACGAAGACGAGTCGGCAGCGGAACGAAGTACCCGAGATCAGGAATTCGCTGTTTGCCAGGAGGACGGTATCGCCCAGGTGCGGCTGTTCCATGAGCGCCGCTTCCATCACAGCAGCAGGGAAATCTCGCAGAAAGACGGGTGGCGAGGGAAGGATGCCGACGTCATTCTCCGGCGTGAGGATGGCACACAGCGCGTTGAGGTAGGCGCAGCCAACGATATTCGCTGTCTCGATAACGGCAGATCGCTCGAGCTCGCCCCAAGCGGTGGATGATCCCTGAGGTTGTTCAAGCAATGTGTCGGCGAGCGACAGAGCCGCGACATCCTCGGCGGCCAGCAGGAGCAGCCCGCCCACCGCTCCGCTGATTCCCATGGCGCAGCCGCAGACCGGCTCGTCGCCCGATCCGAGCACGCTCGCGGCGGACGCGATCGGAAGCTCTTCCAGCCTTCCGACAGAGAGGGTCACCGGCCGGCCGAGCCACTTCGCCAGGGCAGCTGATCCATCTTCAGCGCCGCGGTGGAAGGCTTCCTCGAGCATGGCCTGGTTGCGCCCGGTCATTCGCGAATCTCCACGGAGTTTCGAGCGCGCATGGTCATGTCGATCACTGCCGACACATCGAGCATCAGGCAGACCTCTCCGTCGCCCAAGATACTGGCGCCACCGAGCCCCCGGATGCGCTGGAAATTGTCGTCGAGCGATTTCACCACGAGATCCTGCGTGCCGAGGAGGCTCGACACCCCCGCGGCAATCGCCCGCGATCCAGCATGGAGCACGAGCACTGCAGCAGGCTCGGCGTCAGCCACATGTCCGCCGGACCATGTAAATACCTGGTCCATGTTGACCAGGGGAAGGAATTCACCGCGAATGTCGCAGACCCGTCGGCCACCGAGCGAGAGGATCTTCTCCTCGGCAACCGAAATGATCTCGCGGACGTTTTCGACCGGTGCGGCAAAGACTGCCTGTTCCATCCGGAAGAGCATGCATCGAGCGATGGCCAGCGTCAGCGGAAGGCGGATGACGAACGCACTGCCTTTCCCGGGGGTCGATTCAACGTCGATCGATCCGTTCAGCGACTCGATCTTCGTACGGACGATATCCATACCGACACCGCGGCCAGAGATATTCGAGACGGCTGTGGCCGTGCTGAAGCCAGGCTTCCAGATGAAGGCGATCAATTCCTTGGGGCTCAATGCAGCCGCCTGATCCGCGGCGATCAGCCCACGGGAAACGGCCCGATCGCGGATGCGGTCGACATCGATGCCGCCGCCGTCATCGCTGATCGTGATGAGGACGCTGTTGCCGCGATGGGCGGCCGCCAGACGCACCGTGGCGGTCTCGGGCTTGCCGCGGCGGAGCCGAACGTCAGCCGGCTCGATACCGTGGTCAATGGCATTGCGCACCAGATGCACCAGCGGATCGCCCAGCTCGTCGATCATGCGCTTGTCGAGCTCGGTTTTCTCGCCGGTAAGCTCGAGCGTCACGCTTTTGCCGAGCTCACCGGCGATATCGCGAACGGAACGCTTGAATCGGTTGAACAGCGGGCCGACGGGGACCATCCGCGTGCTCAACACGCCTCGTTGCAGGCTGTCGGCCACGCGGGTGAGCTGATCGACCGACTCGACCAGTTCGGCATACCGACGATGTCCCTCGTCCCACAGCCGTCCCTGCTCTTCGATCTTCTCGAGCTGCGCATTGCAGGTAGCCACCGCCCGCTCGACCGGCCCAGTGGTGGACTGGAGGATCGATTCCACGGCCTCGCGGAGGGAATACACGGCGTCGCCCGATCTCCCGCCGACCGAGGCCTTTCTGAAGAGCGGGGCCATGTCGGCGACAAGCTGGACAAAGCGGGCGCGGCTGACGATCAGTTCACCCGCGAGGTTGAGCAAAACATCGAGTCGATCGACGCCGACGCGCATCGTCTCCACGGCAGCCGTGCCATCCGTCGGGGCCGCGGCTGGCTGTTCGGCCGGAGGCTCGATATCAAGCTCAACCCGCTCAACGCCATCGACATCGGCGGCGATCATAAGTGCCGCACCATCGGCCCCTGTCCTGAGGACGACATCCACCCGGCGAAGCTCGGCGCGGCTGGCAAACTCCGACTGGGGGGGAACGACCTCGATCACCTTCCCGAGCTTGCCGAGCCGGGTCAGCACCAACTCGGCCTTGATGTCTGCCATGGGGAGGCCCGCGGCAAACCGTACGCGCAGCCGCCGCAGACGCTCGCCTGCCGGCGAAAGCCCGGGCCCCGGCTCAGGCAGGGCGGTGGCAGTCGGCATGGCCACGAGTGCGTCTGGCGCGGATGCTGCCGGAGGAGCGGGAAGCGATGGCTCGGTGAACGCGTTCGGCTTTGGAAGCGTGGTCGGGCCGGTCTGGCCGAGGCGCTTGACGGTCTCAGCGAGGTCGTCGGAAGATTCCAGCGGCTGGCCCAACCGCAGGCGCTCGTTACAGTCGCGGAAATAATCGACGCAGCGAAGGGCCACTTCTATGGTGGGCCCGTCGATGAGAAGTGCCCCGGAACGGAGCCGTTCGAAGTGGCTCTCGAGGTGATGGGCGAGGGCTGTGATCTTGTCGAGTCCCAGCATCGCCGCCGCACCCTTGATCGAATGGATGAGTCGGAACGACTCCGCCAGCCGGCCTGCATGGTGGGGGTCTGACTCCAGGGCGAGCAGCGCCTGCACGAACATCTCGCATTGCTCGCCCGTTTCGTCGATGTACATGCCGAGAAACTCCGCCACTTCGTCGGCGGGAAAATCCCGGTTGTTGTCGTCGGCCATGGATGGAATCCGTCAGGGCTTCCGGTACAGAAATGTCGAACACCGCTCGAGGCTGCCCAGAAAGTCATGGGCCCCGTCGGTTGTGCCCACGACCAGGAATCCGCCGCTGTGCAGCGCGTTCACCAGGTTCTTGAGCGCCACTGGCTTCGAAGCGTCGTTGAAGTAGATCAAGACATTGCGGAGAAAGATGCAGTCGAATGCCGGCTCGCGCATCGGATCGAGGAGATTGTGTCGGTGAAACTCACACAGCCCCGCAACTGCCGGTTTGACCTTCCACGTCTCGGCGACTGGGTCCGCCGAGAAATACTTCGCCAGTCGGTCCGGAGCAACCCGCTCAACCGCCTTTGGTCCGTAGATCGCCGCACGGGCACGCGCCAGCGCCGCTTCGCTGATGTCACTTCCCAATACCCGCAGCGACCAGCCTGCCAGTTGCGATCCGCGCTCGGCCAGGCAGATGGCCAGCGAATAGGCCTCCTCACCGCTGCTGCACGCGGCCGACCAGACCCGCAAGGACTGCTGGCGGTGCCCGGCTGCCGCTCGTGCGATGGCCCCCTCGAGAAAAGGGCCGGCGAACCAGTCGAGATGGTCTGACGTGCGGAAGAAGTGGGTTTCGTTCGTGGTGATGCAGTCGAGGAAGTGTTCAAGCTCTCCGGGGACTTTTGCCTCGCTCAGGAGGCGGTAGTAGGCATCGAAAGAATCGATGCCCCGCTCGCGGAGGCGGCGACGGATGCGATTGCTGAGGAGGGCCACCTTGGTGTCCTGCGTCCAGATTCCGGTGTGCTGATAGATAAACGCCTGGAACAGCTTGAACTGCGGCGGCGTCAACGTGATCAAGCCGGACACAGGTATTCCTCCCTGAGCGTCTTGAAGCCGCGGCCGTGGTGAACGGCCGATCTCATACCTTGAATCGCTTCACGAGGTCGCGCAAACCCTGGGCCTGAGCGCCGAGCTCCTCGGCGCTGGCTGCCATCTCCTCGGCGGCCGCTGCATTCGATTCGGTGGTTCGCGAAACGGATCGAATCGCCATCTTCACCTCTGAGGCGTTGGTCGACTGAGATTCCGTCGATGCGGCGATGCTGGCGATTCCAGCAGCGGTGGATTCGACGGCGGAAACGATCGACGCCAGCGACTGGCCAACCTTCTCGGAGAGCTCTGCCCCCTCCTGGACGCGCTTGGTCGATTCGTTGATCAACTGGGTGATCTCCTTGGCGGCCTCGCTCGATCGCTCCGCGAGTTTTCGCACCTCGTCGGCGACAACGGCAAACCCGAGGCCGTGCTGGCCGGCCCGGGCCGCCTCGATCGCTGCGTTGAGGGCGAGCAGGTTGGTCTGGGCCGCGATTTCGCTGATCACCTGAATGATGTCGTTGATCTGCTCGGACGATCGGCGAATCGTCCGCATCGAATCGATTGCCTCGTGGACGGCCTGGCTGCCGGCCTGGGCCAGTTGGGTCGTGCGACCCGCCTGAGATCTGGATTCGACGGCGCTCTTCGAGATCACGTCGATCGACGAGGCGAGTTGGTCGACCGCCGCCGTCATCTCTTCAACGCTGGCCGATTGCGATTGCGCCCCGTCGCTGAGACTGCCGGCGCTCTCTGCGATCATTCGTGCACCCTCGTTTTGCTGGTCGGCGGCCTCGTAGATCTGCTTGATGACGTCGCGGAGATCACCCATCATCCGGCTGGCGTCGCCGGCGAGCAGAGCCATCTGATCGTCGCCATCGACATTGATCTTCCGGCACAGGTCTCCCTTTGAGGCCGCGGCAAACACCTCGGACAGCATCCCCACCTTCGACTCGAGGGCCTCCTTGGAGGAAACGACGCTTGCCTGGAGCTCCCGCTCACGTTGATCGGCTTGGATCCGGTCGGTGATCACGTCCCAAGTCACGAGAGGACCGACATAGCCCCCCTTCGAATCGCGGAGGGCCGAGATGTTGAGGTCGAGCGTTTCCGATCCAAGGGCAACGCGCTCATGGGCCGGCAGGGTGGCGGGATTTGCCAGCGACTGCCAGCGAGGGTGTTCGCCGAGGACGTCGATGCGTTTGCCGATCAACTCTGCCACCGGGCAGGGGAGAAGATGCTGGAGCTGGCGAAGGCTCTGCTCGGAGGCGGGATTCATGTAGGTGATCTTGAGATCGGGATCGGCCTGAATCAGGCGAACGGACGTGTTCTCGACGATTTCCGAGAGCCGCATCTGCGCATCCTGATCGCGGGTGATCCGACGGGCGATGCCGATGGACGACAGGATGATTCCCAAGGCGGTGAGGCCGAAGAGAAGCAGGCCGAAGTTCCGCAGGCTCTGTACGGGGGCCATGACCTCGGCCTCCTCGATTTCGGACACCAGCGCCCAGCGCACGGCACCTGCTCCCGAGGCATCACCCTTGAAGATCGTGACCGGTGTCCAGGAGGAGAGGACCGGCTTGTTGCGGTAGTCGATGTTGAGCGCCGTTCCGGCCTGTTGGTCGTCAAGAGCCTTGCGTACCGGCAGGGTATCAACCTTGAGTGTTGGGTTGATGATCGTAGAAGTGACGCCGAGTTCCTTGGCAAACCGGGAGTTGGAGCGGAACGTTCGATCGGGCCCGATGGCGTACGTCTCGCCCGTGGTGCCCAGTCCAGCCGTCTCGCCAATGATCGCGTTGGTCTTGTCGAGGGGAATCTGGAATGCCAGTACGCCGACAACGTCATCCCCATCGAGCAGCGGCGTGGCGATGAAGCCGGCGGGATCGTTGAGCGAGGGGAGATAGCGGCTGTACTGGCCGTAGGCGATGCCGCCGGACTTTCCCGTGCGCACAGCATCGTCAAAAGCCTTGGCGAGATTGGTCGAAGCGAGCGGGCCTGATTTGAGTGAAGAGCCGAAATCGATTTCCTTGAAGACCGTGTAAACGATCGTGCCGGAGTCGGCATCGATCAGGAAGATGTCATAAACACCATACTTCTCGAGAATCGTGCGGAAGATCGGATGCACCTGCTTGTGGTACCGCGTGTAGGCGGAATCGTCGAGAGCGTCGTCGAGAAGTTGCTTCGAGCCGATGGGCTCCGGGCTCTGGCGGATGTAAAGATCCTGCAGCCTCACTCCGCGGGGATCGAGCGCGGCAGCATAGGGCCGCATGTCGATCTCCTCGGCGGTCCTTTCACGCAGGCGGGGAGAGAAGTCGGCCGCGTAGTAGCTGGCGAGGGTTTGGCGGTCCTGGTCCGCGGCCGGCGGGAGTTCCCCCCAGGCATTCCGGAAAGTCGTCAGGGCGTCGAGGCTGAGCGGGTTGGTCGCCGTGACGAGCAGTTCCTGCCGGAGGGTTTCGAAGTACCGTTCGACGGAACTGGCGGTCGTGGTGCGAACCGCCTCGAGTCGCGCGAAGGCCTCCTTCCGGAGCGAATCGGCCGCCGAGCGGTACATCGCGATCCCCAGCAGTGCCAGGGGCAAAAGCGACATGACCAGCAGTGCCGACAGCACCAAACTTCGCAGGGACCGGTCGTGGAGGAACTTCATGTCAGGAATCCGAATTGAAGAAGGTGGACGTGGGGGTGTGCAGGGCTCCTGCCCGATTGACACTGGCCAAGCTTGCCGGATCGAGGAGGCAATCGGCGTCGAGGACGATGTAGAGGTCGTCGCCCGAGCGGGCGAATCCCTCGACGAACCGCTGCCCCTCAGCCACGATCGAATCGGGGGTCGGGCGGATCTGTTCTGCGGGTATACGAATCACCTGTGACACGGCGTCGACCGTGCATCCCATCGTGCGGTTGCCGACATTCACGATGATGGTTCGCGTATCAGCGCCCGGCTCTCGGGCGGGAAGGCCGAACAGCAGTCGCAGGTCGATGACAGGAATGATCGCCCCGCGGAGATTACTGACGCCGATGACGTACGCCGGTACGTCGGGGAGCCGGGTGAGCTTGCCGGGGGTGATGATTTCCTGGATCCGCTCGATATGGAACAGGCACTTTTGCCCGTCGAGTTCGAATCCCACAAACTGCGAGGAGCCCGCACTCGAGGCATCTGGGGAAGAAGGGTGAGGCATGGCGGCAGGCGTTGCTCCCCGAAGGAGGGGTGAGGGGGGCGGCGAGATGCGGGTGAAACAGTGCGAACTACCCACAAACGTGTATAGCTCCGCCGATTGAGCAATTCAATTTTTGCCTGGAATGACAGCTTCAAAGCGGAACACCCATGTTCGATGCCGGCACAATCGTTAGAATCGTGCCGCCGGCCCCGGCAACGGCCTGCCGCCGAGGGCGTCCCGTTTTTCGGGGACTGAGTTCTGCATGTTTTCCGGTGTCCTCAGAGTTGCCGTGGTTGATGATTCCGCTCTTTATCGGCGGATGATTCTCAACGTGCTGGCGATGATTCCGGGCGTGGAGGTGGTGGGAACGGCGTCCAACGGCTTTGAAGCTGTTGAATTGATCGCCCACGCCAAGCCGGATGCGGTCACGCTCGATGTGCAGATGCCGCGTATGGATGGCATCGAGGTGCTGAAGGCCTTGAAGCAGCGCGGGCTCGCTCCGCGGGTGATCATGGTCAGCAGCCTCACGGCAGAGGGAGCGCCGACGACGGTGAACGCCCTGATGGAGGGGGCCTTCGACTTCATTCTCAAGCCGGCTGGCGTTGATACGCATGTCAGCCGTGAGGCCATCCACCGGGAGCTCTCTGGCAAACTCGTCGCCGTGCGCGAGAGCATGGTTGGCCTGGCGCCGGCTGCCCGCTCAATGCCGGCCCCGCCCGTGGCCCGCCCCGCCTTGGCCCGCGCAGGTGTGGCCCGCACTGCGACGCCCCGGCGGTATGACGCCATCGTCATTGGCACATCGACCGGCGGACCGCAGGCGCTTCGCAGTGTCATTCCGCTTTTTTCAACCGCTCTCGATGTGCCCGTGCTGGTCGTGCAGCACATTCCCGCGCAGTTCACGGCCTCTCTGGCCGAACGGCTCAACGGGATGTCGTGGATGCGGGTTGTGGAGGCGGCTGACGGCATGGGGATCGAGCCGGGGCACGTCTATCTGGCACCGGGGGACTGGCATCTGGGCGTTGAGCGGCGAGAGGGGAGGATGGTGTGTGTGCTGGATGACTCTCCCCGTCGCCGCGGCTGTCGGCCGTCGGTGGATCACTTGCTGGAATCCGCAGCGCAGGCGTATGAAGGGCGGGTTCTTGCGGCTGTTCTCACCGGCATGGGCTGCGACGGTCTCGAGGGATGCCGGGCGCTCAAGCAGGCCGGCGGAGGGGTGATGGCGCAGTCCGCCGACACCTGCGTGGTCTACGGCATGCCGAAGGCGGTCATCGAGGCCGGGTTGGCCGACGAGACAGTGCCGCTCGATCAGGTGGCAGCAAGGCTCGAGGAGCGGCTCCGGAAGGAACTGCCGTCGCCCCCAACCAAGCCGTAATGGTGCGTGCACGCATCCCCGGCCAGCAGAACGCCTGGCTCCTCACCCCGTGGCGTCGCGGATGCCGGCTTCGGTGGCGACGCAGAGACAGTCGAGCTCGTCGAGCGTGATCGACAGCGGCGGCCAGATGACGACGACGTCGCCGAGCGGCCGGAGGATCGCGCCGTGCTGCCGGGCCGCAAGACACGCCTTCATCGCGCGCTGCTCCTGCCAGGGGTAAGCCCGCCGCGACGCCTTGTCGGCCACCAGGTCGATGCCCCCGACAAGCCCGCACTGCCGCACGGCGCCGACGGCGCCGAGGTCCGCGATTCGCTCGAGGTGGATTGTGAGCCTGGCGATTTTCGGCGGGAGTGATTCGAGGACGGCCTCGTCGCGGAAAACATCGAGCGAGGCCAGCCCGACCGCGGCCGCCAGCGGATTGCCGCCGTAGGTGTGGCCATGGAAGAACGTCCGCCGCTGGGCGTAGGTGCCGAGGAATGCCCGCCACACCTCCGCGGTGGTGAGCGTCGCCGCCATCGGCAGATAGCCCGCTGTCAGCCCCTTGGCGAGGCAGAGGAAATCGGGCACGACCCCTTCCTGCTCGGAGGCGAACATCGTGCCGGTGCGGCCGAAGCCGACGGCGACCTCGTCGAGAATCAGCAGCACGCCGTGTTTCTGCGTCAGCTCGCGGACGCCGCGCAGATACCCCGCGGGGTGGATCCAGATTCCCGCCGCCGCCTGCATCACCGGCTCCATCACCATCGCCGCGATTTTTCCGGCATGCTCGACGAGCACGCGCTCGAGAAGCTCGAGCGACTCGCCGAGGGTCGGCGCCGGCCGGCCGGTCGACGGGCAGGCGCCACCGGGGCTGGGGAGCCGGATCGGCTCAAACGTCAGCGGCGCGAACACCGACGTGAAGCGGTCGACCCCGCCGACGGCGACGGCGCCGAGGGTGTCGCCGTGATAGGCCTCGCCGATGGCGATGAACTTCGTCCGCCCCTCGCGCGGCGGATCGGCCTGGAGCCAGTACTGGAAGGCCATCTTCAAGGCCGCTTCGATGGCGCTCGAGCCGTCGCCAGTGAAAAACACCTTCTCCAGGCCCGGCGGCGCCACCTCCACCAGCCGCCTGGCAAACTCGATCGTGGTCGGATTGGAGAGGCCGAGGTTCGTCGTGTGGGCCACCCTGCCGGCCTGGGCAAGCAGCGCCGCATCGAGGCGCGGATGGGCATGGCCGTGGACGTTGCACCACATGCTCGCCGAGCCGTCGAGATAGCGGCGGCCGTCAGTGTCGATGAGCGTGCAGCCCTCGCCCCGCTCGATCAGAAGCGGCTGGTATTCCTGCATCTGCGTGAACGCATGCCAGACATGCTCGCGGTCCCACGCGGCCAGGTCGGTAGCGCATGACTCCGGCCCCGACGGACGGAGGTCTGTCGGGGCCGGAGATGCACAGGATCGCGGATCGTCGCGCAACTCGTCGCGCCCTTCGTGAAGCATGGGAGGGCGTCAGGCCGGGGAGGGGGCCAGATCCGGTTCGTCGGCGGCTTCGGGTGCGGCGGCGGTTGCCATCGCCCCCACGAACCGGTCCTTGACGTCGTTGAAGTTGCGCATCGACGCGAGGTGGAGATAGACGAGCTCGAGCTCGTCGGTCTTTGCAAGCGACTCGAGCTTGGCTCCGTCGAGAGCCCGGAGACGCTCCCGCGACACGCCAAGGAAGCCGCGGAGGGGGACCTGCTCGCCGCCGGGGAGCGAGACGACCGCCTCCATCGGCTCGAGGAGCCCGAGCTCTTTCAGATGGCGCCCGAAGAGACGCGTCCGTTCGAACTGCGTCTGGTACTCCTTGAGAAACTCGAGCACTCTCCCGGCGTAGGCCGTCGGCTTGCCGTCGGCGTCGAAGAGCCGCTCGCCGCGGCCGTCGGTGTTGAAGCCGGGGTGGGTGTCGTCAATGCACAGCGTGAGCGTTTTTTGATCGGGGCTCGCGGAGAAGACGAACGGATAGCGGCGGACGAAGGCCGGGACATACTTCGCCTGCCATTGGGAATCGGCGGAGACGTAGAGATTTTGGTGCGAGCGGACGCCGAGCACCGCCACCGGCATGACGTCGTCGCCGGAAGCCGTGAAGACGATCGCGTATTCCGAGGCCGCGGCGAGGATCTCAACCGCCGTCAGCGGTACGGCGTTGATGCCGGAGGCGAAGGCGTAATCGGGCACCGGCTCAAACGACAACTCCCGATGAACCGCCGAGCTGAGCGGGACGGCCGACTCGTAGATGAGCAATTGCTTCGCCATGACAAGGTTCCTAAAGATTGCGGGGACGCGCGGCACGGCGGCCGCGTTCGTTGGAGTCTACGTTGCCACCACCCGGGGGGGATGAGGGCATGGGGATGGGCTCTGGTACGGCGGCGGGGCGGGATCGGTTCGGTTTGGGGCGGCTCCGGTCACATCTGCCGGATGAGCTCGGGGCACATCGCCCGCACC
>JBAWVV010000061.1:0-15270 GCA_037147115.1 Planctomycetia bacterium
GCGGCGCGGATGGTCCTCTCGATCGTCTTCTTTGTGCTTGTCGAGCGGGAGGATTTCGCTGCGGCAACGGTGCTTTTTGTCCTCGCCGCCACGACCGACTGGGTCGACGGCTGGTATGCCCGCCGCTTCAACCAGGTGAGCCGGCTGGGGCGGATCCTCGATCCGCTCGTCGACAAGGTCCTCGTGTGTGGGGCTTTTATTTTCCTGGCGGCCCGGGGAGGGACATCGATCCTCCCCTGGATGGCGGTCGTCGTTGTCGTCCGCGAGCTTGTCGTCACGGCTGTCCGCGCCGAGATGGAGCGGACCGGGTGCGATTTTTCAGCCGGGATGGCCGGCAAACTGAAAATGGTGCTCCAGTGTGCGGCGGTGGCCGTCGAGCTGGCACGGCTCGGATTTTCTTGGCTCTTCAACGGCGTCGACGCGGTGGGTGTGGCCACGGGGCTCGCCTGGGCCGCCGTCATCCTCACCGCGTATTCCGGCGCCGAGTATGTCGTCAAGGCTTGGCCGGTGCTCACCGGCCGTGACGTCCCGTCGAACCTGAACTGATCCACGGGGCCCGCTGATGACCGCTCTGGCTTGGCTCTCGATCCTCGCTGCCGACGCCGCGGCGCTGTCTGGGGGCGTGCTCGCTTGGGGGGGCGTGGCCGCCGCCCTCGGAGCTAGCGCCCTTGTCGCCGCCCGCATCTGGCAGTGCGAATCGCAGGGGGGTGAGGTCGTGCCGGGGAGGGACTGGCCGCCGGTGGAATGGAGCGGGGCCAGGGTGCTGCTGATCGCCTGCGGCTGGCTGCTGGTCGTGTCTTTCTGTGTCAGCCTGTTCCCTGCCGAGGCGCCGCTCCTCGATCGGATGGCCGCGCAGGCCGCCGGATCGATCATTGCCACGGTTGCGGTCGTGGCGGGGCTGCGGGCAAGCGGGGCGTCGTGGCGGTCGATTGGCTTATCGAGCGACAGCGCCACGCTCGACTGGCGGCTGGCCGTCGGCGGGCTGGCGCTCGTCACCGGCCCGCTCCTGCTGATCTCGGCGGCCCTCGATCGGCTCGTGACCTACGAGCACCCCGTCATCGACACCCTCCAGGCGGAGCACGGGCTCGGCGCGATCGCGATCGTCGTCATCACCGCCGTGATCGCCGCGCCGATCGCCGAGGAGCTCTTTTTCCGCCGCATCCTTCTGGGCTGGATCGATGCCCGTGTGCCATCGACCGGCGGGGGCGTGGCGATCCTGGGCTCGGCGCTCCTCTTCGGGCTGTCGCACTGGGGGCAAGGGCTCGCCTGGATCCCGCTGGTGCTGCTGGGAATCGCCCTCGGCGAATTGGCCCGCCGCCGCGGTTCGCTCTTGCCGGCGATTCTCCTCCATGCCCTCTTCAATGCCGTCAGTGTTGTCATGCTCGTGTTCCAGACCGCCGCCGGGGCCTGACCGGGCGGGGCGGCAGTGAAAACCGATCTGGATGGAAACGGCTCCCCCGCGGCACAATCGGCCGCTGCGGTCGTCCCTGCCCCGCGCCGTCTCGGTTTGCCCCTCTCCGGATCCCCGCCCCGTGCCCCGTTCGCTTCTGCATCGGATCACCGACCCGCTCACCTACGTCGCTGTCCGTGTGGCAATCTGTGTCGTTCAGGCCCTTCCCCGACCGGCGTGTGAACGAGGGGCCCGGACACTGGCCAGATTCATCGCCCGCTCGATGCGGATCCGCCGCACGGTCGTCCGCGACAACCTGCAGATCGCCTTCCCCGACTGGTCGGAGGCCAAGGCCGACGAGACGATTGAGCGGATGTGGGAGCACTTCCTCCTCATGGTCGTGGAGATCGCCCATGCCCAGCGCGTGATCCAGAAGACGACCTGGCGGAAGCATCTGCGCTTTCACGGGATGGAACCGATGGTGCGGCTCCTGTGGAGCGACCGGCCAAAGGTCGTGCTCTCGGGGCACTACGGCAATTTCGAGCTCGCCGCCTACCTGTTCGGGGTGTTTGGCTTCCGGATCTATTCCGTGGCCCGCGTCCTCGACAACCCGCTCCTCGACCGGTTTGTGACCCAATTTCGCGAGTCGCGCGGGCAGCGGATCCTCCCCAAGAAGGGGAGTGCGCCGGATGTCGAGCTCGCCCTCCAGGCCAACGGCGCTATCGGCCTCCTCGGCGATCAGGCCGCGGGGCCGAAGGGGGCGTGGGTCGAGTTCTTCGGCCGTCCGGCGAGCGTCCACAAGGCGATCGGCCTGTTTGCCGTCTCCTCGGGGGCCCCGATCATGGTCTGCTCGGCCACGCGGCGCCACGGGCTGTTCGACTACGACATGCGGCTCGAGGGAACCGCCGATCCGGCCCTCGGTGGAGCGGAAACGGCGGGCCTCAAGGAGATCTCGCAGTGGTACACCTCGCTCCTCGAAACCTCGATCCGCCGGGCGCCGGAGCAGTATTGGTGGGTTCATCGCCGATGGCGGGGAGAGCCCGCACAGGCTAAAGTACGGAAGTCGATTGCTGCCGAGATCAAGGCCTGATGCCCGGCGGCGTGTCGGCATGGTGCGGCGGACGGTTGTGCAGGCGTTCGCGGCGGATTGGGCACACGATGCCGCTCCGGCCCGATCGCAAGACTCCTGGGCGGAATGACATGGCGGATTGGTTGCCGATCGCCGCGGTCAGTGAATGCCCCCCCGGCATGAGCCTCGAGCGGGTCGTTGGGAACAGGATCGTGGCCCTGGCCAATGTCGACGGCGTCTGGCACGCCATCGACGGCCTCTGTCCGCACCAAGGGGGGCCGCTGGGCACCGGCAAGCTCTGTGGGGCGCTGCTGACGTGCCCATGGCACGGTTGGCAGTTCGACATGCCGAGCGGACGCCACCGCCTCTCCGCCACCGTTATCCAGCCCCGCTTCGACGTCCGCGAAGCCGAGGGGAGCGTTCTGATCAGGGTCGCGGGGGGCTCGCCGGTCGAGCTGCCGCCGGCCTCACCGCTGCCGTCAGGAGGGACGACGGCGTGATCGAGATCCGGGCCTTCCGCAATGAGGATCCTCCCCGGCTCGCCGCCGTCTGGCGGGCTGCAGACCTCGGTCCGGCGGCGATGCAACCGATGACGCCGCCGATGCTCGAAGCGTGCGTCTTTTCCAAGCCCTATTTCGACCGGCGCGGGTTGCTTGTCGCCCTCGACGATGGCCAGATGGTGGGATTCGCGCAGGCCGGCTTCGGGCCCAACGCCGACCGCTCCGGGATCGACACGCGCGAGGGCTCGACGCTCTTGGTCGCCGTCGTCCCCCACTCGCGCGGCGAGGAGATCGGCGACTCCCTGCTTGCCGCCTCCGAGGCCTACCTCCGCAGCCGCGGGGCGACAGTCTTCTACGGCGGTGGATCGGCCGGGATGCGAAGCTTCTACCTCGGGCTCTACGGCGGCTCCGACATGCCCGGCATCCTCGATTCCTCGGCAACGATGCAGGCCGTCTTCCGCCGCGCCGGCTACGTCGAGCACGACCGCGTGGCGATCCTCCAGCGGCCGCTGGCCGGCTTCCGTCCCCCGGTCAACCGCGATCAGCTCGCCATCCGCCGCACCACCCATCTGCGCGTCATCGACGAGCCGGCCCGGCGGACCTGGTGGGAAGCGGCCACGACGACGGGCATGGCACTGCGGCGCTATGAGCTGTGCGGCGAGGGAGATCGGCTCATCGGCTCGGCGTCGTTCTGGGACATGCAGCCGCTGGCGAGCATCTGGGGGGTCACCGCCGCGGGGCTCCTCGATGTCGAGGTCGAGGGGGGGAGGCGGCGCCAGGGGCTGGCCCATTTCCTCCTCGCCGACGCGCTCCAGGACCTCGGCCGCGAAGGAGTGACCCTCGTCGAGACGCACGCCTCGCGCTCCAACGTTGCGGCGCTGATGCTCTTTTCGAAGCTCGGCTTCGAGGCGGTCGAGCACGGCACGCTCTTCCGCCGGCCTTAGCCGCGACGTGGGCAAATCCATCCATGGCCGAACAGGCTGCTCGAGCAGGCCGCGGATCACTCCGCGGCGCTGGCGGACGCGGCTCGTTGGCCAAGCTCTTCGACATGGGCCGTCAGGGATGCGGTCCACGTGGCCGCCGGCCCCTCGTAGTAGGCAAGCCGAGCCGAGAGCGGCGCCGAGCGGCCGTCGCGCCGCAGGTCGGCGAGGTAGTCTTGGAGGATGCGGCGCCGCTGGGGGGTCGTGTGGAGGAGCCAGTGGACCCACGCCCACGACTCGGCATAGTGGTCCTGCGACATCTCCCCGGCCGACGCGAGTGACTCGAGCCTGGCCAGATCAAGGCGCCAAGTTCCCTCGAGGAACCGGCCGCCGAGGTGGGCGACATGCTGCGGATGGATCCCGTCGCCGCCGCGCGGCAGCTCGAAGTGCTCGGCGATCCCTTCGTCGAGCCACAGCGGCACGGTGGGGACGACGGCGTGGACATAGCCGTGGGTCGTCTCGTGACGGAGATCCTCGGCGATCCGGTCCTGCCAGGGGGCGAAGACCGCAAGCGTCGTGTCGGTCTCGACAAAGAACGCGCGCCGCACCGGGAAGTTGGGGAAGTAGCGGGCGGCGAAGGTGTCGTACCGACTGGTGTCGGAGAAGAGGTAAAGATGGACCGGCTCGTCGGAGATCGGCAGCCCTAAGTCCTGGGAGACCTCCGTCCGCAGCGTCTCCAGATCACGGATCAGGCGGTGCTGCTCGGCGAGGCCGAAATCGGCATGGATCACCAGTTGGCCAGCTTGGACGACATGCCGCTCGGGGAGCCCCTCCTGCCACGGACTCCCGCGGTTGAAGGCGCTGCCGACCGTCTCCTCGAGCCGCGCCGGATCGAGCGCGGGAACCGCCGCCAGATGCTGGCACCCCAGCGCCGCCAGCGGGAGCGCTGCCAGCGCGACGAGCATCGCCAGCAAGCTCCTGGATTGACGGTCATGCCGGTGGGGCTCGACGGCGCTCATGGACGGCTCGCGGGGAAGGGGCGGGCAAGGGCCGCCACGACGGGGCGATGCTAGCGATGCCGGCGGGTCCTACCAATCCCACTGTCGGCGGTGGAAAACTGACTGGGCCGGAAGACTGTGTAGGCCGGAAGACTGACTGGGCCGGAAGCCTGACTGGGCCGGAAGACTGACTGGGCCGGAAGACTGACTGGGCCGGAAGCCGGGGCCTGCCTGCCCGCCGCCGCGCCCCGGTTTCAAACCACGCTTGTCACCGCGGCGAGGCCGCGGAGGGTGCCGGCGAGCACCTCGAGCGCTACTGGCCGGCCGAGGAGGGCGGCCCCCCCCGCGCGCAGCACTCCCCTGCCGCTGTCGCCGCGGGGGAAGGAATCGAGCACCACGACCGCCACGCTGGGGCGGTTGGCCACGAGCAACCGCAGCCATTCGAGGTCGGCGCCGTCGAGCCGGCCGGCATCCCAGACCACGAGGCGGCCGGGAGGGGAGAGCTCCGGCCGGCCGAGCGTCCGTTGCACAATCGGATGTCCGGCGGCGGCGAGGAGATCGGCGAGCCCGTCGAGGTCGAGCGCCGTCCGGGCCGCCACGGTGACCGGTGCCTGCCCCGCCGCGGGCCGGGAATGGGGCTGGAAGGTGGGGGCCTCGAGAAACCGATCCTCGCGCCGCACGGTGGGGGCGAGGCCGAGCGAGCCGGGGAGCCCGGCGTCGAGGTCGAAAAACCACCGGGCCAGGCGCCCGGCGGCATCGTGCCACGGCAGCTCCTCGATCCCCGGCAGCGGCGGGCCGCTCCGCCGCCGGCCGTCGCAAAGGCTCGAGGCGATGGCGAAGATCGGTGTCAGGGGAAAAGCCTGTGCCAGCGCGAGGGCATCCTCCGTGCTCCATCGGCCGGGCCGATCGACGGCGAGGAGGATGCAGTCGAGGGGGGGGAGCGATCCAGCGGAGCCGCTGTCGCGTCGGCGCACCGTCAGGCCCGCGGCGGGGCTCGCCAGCCTCGTCACGGCGCATCCGGTCAGCCGCACCAGCGCGCTTCGCGCCATCGACAGTTCGTCGTCGTCGACCATCCCGACCCAGAGAACGCGCCGCGGGCCGCTGCGGGGCGCCGCGCCGTGGAGCAACGGCGCGGCCGGCCACTCGGCGCGCGGCAGGCCGCGGACGATCGGATCGTGGACGCGGGCTCCATGCATGATCGGCGGTTCCTGGCAAGGGCGGTCGCGCGGGATTCCTGAGGAGGGGACGCTAGCCGATCGGCCACTGACGCGGCAAGAGAGGAGGGATGAGCAGTCGCGGGGGACGGTACAACGCCGCCAGAAAGCCGTCAGATCGCGGGGTTGACCCCGGAACCGCCCCACGGACAATGCTGCTCGCGCCGTGGTCAAGGACGACCCCGGTGAAGACGCCCGCGGAGACGCGGCACAAGGCAGCGAGGAGGCCGTCATGGTCGATGGCGTGCGTGGTGATGGGGGGCGGGAAGCCCGGGGATCCTCGAAGGTGGCCGCTAGCCCCGTCGGGGTGCGGCTCTCGGAAATCTTTCCGCGGGCTCGGTTCGTGGCCTGCGACGACATCGTCGCCCGCGGCTGCCACGACACCCCTGAGGCCTGCCGGCCAGGGGACCTGTTCATCGCCCGGCTCAAGGATGGCGGGGATGGCCACGAACAGGCCGCCAAAGCGATCGCGCGGGGCGTGGCGGGGATCGTCGCCGAACGGATCATTCCCACCTTCGGCACACCGCTGTGCCTCGTGCCCGACACCGCTTGGGCGCAGGCTCGTCTGACGCACGCGCTGGCCGGTGACCCGGCCCGGAGGATGCAGGTGATCGCCATCACCGGCACCAGCGGGAAGACGACGACGGCGTGGCTGACCGCGTCGGTCCTCGCCGAAGGGGGCATGAGCGTCGGCGTCCTCTCCGATCTCGGCTGCCTCGACGGCGATGCGACCACGCCGGTGCCGGCGGCCTTCGATCGCCCCGCCGAGCTTGCCGCCTGGCTCGGGCGGCTGGCCGCGACCGGCTGCACGCATGCGGTCATTGAGGTGTCGAGCGTCATGCTCGCCCGCCACGCGCTGGCCGGGGTGTCGTGCGACGCGGTCGTCGTCACGAACCTCGCCAGCGCCCACCTTGACCGCCACGGCACGATCGAGGCCTACCATGAGATCAAGGAGCGAATCCTCGACTCGCTCGGGGAGGATGGCTGCCTGTTCGCCAATCTCGATGACGCCCGCGTCCGTCGGCTCGTCGGCCGTCATGCCGCGGGGCGCCGCCACACGCCGCACCGCCGCACCGTCGGTGTGGGTCTGAACCGCCGGGCTGATCTGACAGCCACCGCCGTCGAGCGTCATCTCGGCGGGCAGACCTTCCTCCTCCGCCATGCCGGGGATGCGGCGGCCGTCGGTGTCACCGTCCCGGTGGCGTCGTTTGTCCGCAACGGGCTCCTCGCGGCGGCGGTCGGCATCGCCCAAGGGGTGCCGATGGAACTGGTAGCGCGGGGCCTCGAATCGACCGGCGGGGTGCCGGGGCGGCTCGAGCGGATCCGCCGTGGCCAGGATGTCCATGTGTTTGTCGACCAGCCAACCAGTGGCCATGCCCTCGCCTCGACCCTGACGAGCCTTCGGCGGCTCACGCCCGGTAGGCTCGTGGTTCTCGCCGAGGAGAAGGCGCTCGGGCCGCTGGGAGGTGGGGGACGGTTTGCGGAGCGGGTGTCGCGCTGGTGCAACGATTGCCTCGTCGCCCCCGAGGGGGTTCTCGACGCCAGCGCCGGCAGCCGTCAGTTGGCCGCTTACGCCCGGATCGATCGGCTCCTCTCGGGGCTCGGATCGCGCGACTGTGTCCTCGTCGTCGGCTCGCACCCCGCTCCCCGGCCCGATCCGGGCGATCCGACGGATCCGGGGGAGCCCCAGGTGCCGCTGGCGGGGGTTGTCGATGCCTGGCTGGAGCTCGCCCATCCGGCCGATGAAACGGTGCGAAGGAAGCGGGCGGCCTGACGCCGGCCGCGTGGGCATGGACGAGAGCGGATCGCCGGCGCCACAATTGACTCTTCTGCCCCGGCTCGAACGGGCCCCAGATGCGGTAGCCCTTGCCCGGACCCCGGCCGCGGAGGTTTCCGATGCCGGTTGGCGATCGACAGACACCGACGAGGGACCATGGATGAGCGTGAAAGCGGGTGGTGGTGACGCAGCGGGGAGCGGGGAGGGATCGCCGTTTGACGATCTCGGCGTGGCGGTCGGCTTGGCCGAGCCGCTCGCCCCGCACACCTGGCTGGGAGTCGGCGGACCGGCCAAGTGGTTCTGTGAGCCGGTCGACGTGGCGGCCCTTGGCCGTGTTGTGAAGCGTTGTCAGGAGCGGTCGATTCTGCTGCGCGTCATCGGCGGTGGTTCGAACGTCCTCGTCCCTGTCGCGGGGTTTGCAGGGATGGTCGTCCGCCTCTCGGCGCCGGCCTTCTCCGCGATCGCGGTGGAGGGGACGACGCTGCAGGCCGGCGCCGGCGCGAAGCTCGTCCATGTCGTGGCGGCCGCTGTTCAGGCCGGGCTCTCCGGGCTCGAGACGCTCGTCGGCATTCCGGGGACGGTGGGGGGAGCGCTCGTCGGCAATGCCGGGGGCCGCGGTGGCGACATCGGCGACACGGTGCGGACGGTGACGGTCATGACCGCCGACGGCACGGTCGTGGAATGGGCCGGGGCCGATCTGACGTTCGGTTCGCGGTGGAGCAACCTCGACGACGTGATCGTCATCGGTTGCCGCCTCGTGCTCGAGGCCGAGGACAGCGATCTGCTCACGAAGCGGATGCAGAAGCGCTGGATCGTTGATCGCACCGAGCAGCCGGCCGGCGTGCGGACGGTGGCGATGATGTTCAAGGATCCCCACGGCTCCACCGCCGAAGCGCTTGTCACCCAGGCCGGGGCCCGCGACATCCGCGTCGGGGAGGCCTCGATCCACAGTCCGCGGTCGAACTTCGTCGTTGCCCAGTCCGGCTGCACGAGCGACGATGTCCGCCTCCTTGTCGAGCAGGTTCGGGCACGCGTGCGGGAGCGCCTCGGCGTCGAGCTCACCCCCCAGATCGAGCTCTGGTGACCGGCCTGCCGGCGATGCCATGACACCTAACCCCCGCCGCCGCGCCTCGCTCCCCGAGCCCCCCGCGGAGGAGCCCTCGGTCTGGAAGGCGATTCTCGCGCGGCGTGTGGGGCTCGGCGCGGTCGCCGTCGTGCTCGCGGCCGTGGGGCTTACCGCCTTCGTCTGGCCACGGGTGGCCAATCGCGTGGGGGGGAGCGACGACGTCGTCCTCCTTCCCGACGCGATCGAGCTGCGCGGACAGGCACCGTGGGTGAAGGCCGACATCCGCGCTGAGGCCCTCCACAATGCCAGCCTTGACCATGGTCTGCCGCTCCACGATCCGGAGCTCGCCAACCGCCTCGCGCGCGCCTTCGACATGCACCCCTGGGTGCGGCAGGTGGTGAAGGTGGAGCTGCGCCACCCGGCCGCGGCGCTGGTCGAGGTGCGGTGCCGCGAACCGGCGGCGATGGTCGGCGTGGCCGGCGGCCTCCTCGCCGTCGATGCCGAGGGGGTGGTGCTCCCCAGCGCCGACTTCACCGCCGAATCGGCAGCGGCCTACCCGCGCCTGGCGGGGATCGAGTCGAGCCCGCAGGGGCCGGAGGGCGCGCGATGGGGCGACCCGGCCGTCGAGGAGGGAGCGGCGCTGGCGCACTGCATCGCGCCGGAATGGACGAAACTGGGGATGAGCGAGTGCCGGGCGGTGACCGTCTCCACGGCCGAAGGCCAAGCACGGGTGTGGGAGCTTGTCGGCGCCGACGGCCGGATCATCGTGTTCGGCGCTGCCCCGGGGCGCGAACCGGAGCGGGAGCCCTCCGCGGCGGCGAAGATCGCCCGGTTGCGGTCGCTCGACAGCACCTCGGCCGACAAGGTCGATCTCCGCGATCCCCCGGCCGGGTCGTGAGCCCGCGGGCTAAGGTCAGGCCGAGGGCGACGGGCCTTCTCCCCGCCGGTCGAGGACGAGCTGCCGCACCTCCCGGAAGGCCGGATGGTCGGCCGAGCGGCACCATTCGAAGAGGATCGCCTCGGTCGTCGTCAAAATCGCCCCGGCATTCTCGAGGCGCCGGAGGGCGACGTCGTGATCGATCCGGTGCCGCGAGGCGACCGCATCGACCGCGACAAATACCGCCATCCCGGTGGCGAGGAGATCGAGGACGGTCTGGCTGATACAGACGTGGGTCTCGAGGCCACAGACCACGACCGCGCTGATCCCGCTCCCCGCCGCCGTGGCCGCAGCGAACCCGGGGCAGCCGGCCGAGCTGAAAGTCCGCTTCTCCTCCGCCGCAGGGAGAAAGGGGAGGAGGGACGCGGCGGTGGCCCCCAGCCCTTGGGGGTATTGCTCGGTGAGGAGGCGACCGACCCCGAGGATCTTTGCCGCCTCGGCCAGCCGGGCGACACGGGCCACGATCCGCTCGGCCTCAGGGATCGCGGCCAGGAGCCGCTCCTGAACGTCGATGACGCAAACAACCGACGTGGTGGGGAGAAGACGCATGGGAAATGGCTCCTGGGCTGGTGAGGGGAGTGTAGCGGCCCGCGGGTTTTTTCCGCGGGGGGCCCGCGTGGCTGACCGACTTGCCCCCGGAGGGGACGATCGGATATCTCCATGCCGGCTGGCAGCGTCGGAGGCCGGCCCAGAGGCGACAGCGGAGGGATCTGGCATGGCGGACGCGGGCATGACGATCACCACCACACCGCTCGACGGCCAGCGACGGCTCGTCGGCGACATCGTTCGCCTCTCCCACCGGGTGCCGATCTTTCCCGTCGACCGAATCATGACCCTTGCCGATCTCGACGCCGTCCGCCGGGCCGCCGCGCCGCGGATCGGATGGTCGGCGGTGTTCATGAAGGCGTGGGCGATCGTGGCCCGGGACCGGCCGGCTTTGCGCAGCTGGTATGTGCCGTGGCGGATCCTCACGCCGTGGCGCCGGCCCGCGTGGGCGACGAGCCCGGTGAGCGTTGCCTCGCTGGCAATCAGCCGGCCACGCGTTCCGCAGGATGGGGCCAACCCCCACGACCTCGCCCTCGATCCCGAGGCGATCTGGTGGGCCCGGCTGCGGGAGCCGGACAACCGTCCGCTCACCGAGCTCCAGGCGGCGATCCACCACCATGCCACGGCCCCGGTCGGGGAGGTCTTTGCCCGGCAGCTCGAGCTCGTCATGGTGCCTGGCCCGCTGCGGCGACTGATCCTCCGCTGGAACGCTCACGCCCCGTCGATGAAGCGGGCCCTGCGCGTGGGAACCTTCAGCCTCTCCACCCTCGCCGGCGAGGGATGCGCCAACCGCATGCATCCCACCTTTCTGACGACGAGTTTGACATGGACACCGCTGGACAACTCAGGGCGGATGACGGTCACGGTGCTGGCCGACCACCGCCTCCTTGACGGCGTCCCCGTGGCCCGGGCGCTGGCCGCCCTCGAGGAGACGCTGCAGGGACCGATCCGCGCCGAATTGGCGGCGCTGGCCGGCGGGCCGTCACCCGGGTGAGGCCCCGGGGAGCGCTCGGAGCGCGGCCAGGACTGGCGCGAAGGCCGGTCCTCGGCCGGTGAACAACGCCCGCCGTGCCCCTTCCGAGACCACCTCAAGGGTGATGTCGAGCCGCCGATCGGGAAGCGCTGTGGCGATCCGGCTTGCCCACTCGGCCGCCACCCAGCCGGGGGCGGCGGTGAGCTCGTCCCAGCCGAGTTCGAACAGGTCGTCGCTCCCGGCGAGTCGGTAGAGATCAGCATGGACCAGCCTCCCGGCCGGATGACCGGCGGGGAGAAGGTGGAGATGGACGAGGGCGAAAGTCGGGCTGACGACGACGGTTGGATCGATGCCGGCCGCGGCGGCGAGCGCCTTGACGAAGGTCGTCTTGCCGGCCCCGAGATCACCGTCGAGCGCCAGGAAGGCGTGGTCCGGAAGCGTGGCGGCGAGGATCGTCGCCAGCGGGATCAGGGCGGCTTCGGAGGCGATCGGCACGATCGCCCGCGCGGGCCCGGCGGGGAGGGAGTCATGCGCCGTCATGGAGCCATCCCCTCGGCTGGAGTGGGTGGGTGGAGCCGTCGACATGCCTGGCGACGAGCCCCGTTCCGGCCGCCACCTCCCCGAAGATCACCGGGGCGATGCCCGCCGGCGGATCGGCGACCAGCGCCCGGGCATCGGCTTCCGCAAGGGCCAGGAGGAGCTCGAAGTCCTCGCCGTCGCCGAGCGCATGCTCGAGCGGACTGACGCCGTCGGCGAGCCGGCTGCGGCGCTCGGCGTCGGGATGGATCGGCACGCGGGCGAGGTCGACGACGCCGCGCGTGCCGCTGGCGCGCATCATCCGCGCCAGATCGAGCGATAGGCCGTCGCTGATGTCGATCGCGGCCCGGACGGCGAACCGGGCGGCGATGGCGAGGGCCTCGTGGCAGCGCGGCTCGACATCGAGGTGGCGCCCCAGGAGGCTGCCGCCACAGGGGCCGGTGACGACGAGGAGATCGCCGGGCCTGGCGCCGTCGCGGCGCCAGGCCGCGCCCGGGGGCACGCTCCCGATCGCCGTGACGCTGATGACCAGCGGCCCGTCCCAGGTGTTTGTGTCACCGCCGGCGATCGTCATGCCGAAGCGGGCCGCGAGCGGCGCGAGGCCGGCATGGATCCCCTTCCCGAGCGCCGCCGCCCCTTCCCGCGGGAGGGCAACGGCTACCACCGCCGCCTCGGGGCGGGCCCCCATTGCCGCCAGGTCGCTGAGGTTTACCGCCAGCGCCTTGTGGCCGACGCGCGCGGGGGTCGTGTCGCCGCCGAGGAGGAAGTCGACCCCTTCGGTGAGGAGATCGACGGTGATGACCGTGCGGCGTCCGGCCGGGGGCCGGAGAACCGCGGCGTCGTCCCCCGGCGGCACCTCGAGGCGCGGGTCGCGCGGGAGGCGGGCGAGGAGCCAATCGACGAACTGCGCTTCCAAGGGGAAAGCTTCCGGGGGAGGGGAGCCCCGTTTGGAGGCTCCGCGCCAGATTATCAGCGCCGGATCGTGTCGCTGGTAAGGTGGCCGAAAAGCGTTTCCCGGCCCCGCAGGACGTAGAACTTCAGCTGCCCGAGGTTGTCCTCGCGGGCCTTGTCGAGCACGTACACGACGTTGTCGGGGGAGATCGTCTCCCAGACGTGGAGCCCGACGAGGACGTCTCCCTCGCGGATCCCCTGTTCCCCGGCCGGGCCGCCGCTGCGGACCGACGTGACGAGGAGGCCGCCGCGGTAGCGCGACTGGAGCCGCTGCACCTTGGCCGCGGCCATCGGCTCCACTTTGAGCCCCAGCTCGTGCCAGCAGCGTTCCCCCTGGCCCATCGGCTGGGGACGGGCAGCGGCGAGCGGAAACTGGATGTTTGTCTCCTCGCCGCCGCGGTTGACACTGACGAGGACCAAGTCGCCCGCCTTGCGGCCGAGCATCGCCCTCTCGACGTCGAGCTGGGTGCTGACGGCGACGTCGGCAATCCGCAGGATCACGTCGCCGGCCCGAACGCCGGCCGATTCCGCCGGGCTCTCCCGGTTGACCGTCTCGACGACGAGGCCGGGCTCAACGCTCGGCCGGCCGACGATCCCGTGCCAGGTCTTGTCGATCCGCTCCGACGAAATCAGCTCCGTCACGATCTGCATCGCCCGGTCGATTGGGATCGCGAAGCCGATCCCCTGGGCCCCGGCGCGGACGGCGACGTTGATGCCGATCATCTGGCCGTCGATGTTCAGCAGCGGCCCGCCGGAGTTGCCCGGATTGATGCTGGCGTCGGTTTGGACGAGATCGTCGTAGCGTTGCGTCCGGCTCACCTCGACGCTGCGGTGGAGGGCCGAGACGATCCCCCGCGTCACCGTGTGCTCGTAGCCGAAGGCGTTGCCGAGGGCGAGCACGGTCTCGCCGATCATGAGATCACCCGACGTCCCCACGTCGATCACCGGGAGATTCCCCTCGGCGGGAATCTTGATGACGGCCAGATCGGTCCGGGGGTCGTGCGAGAGGAGGGCGGCGGTCGTCGTCCGGCCGGAGGCGAGGGTCACCTCGATCCGCTTCACGCCCTCGACGACGTGATAGTTGGTGACGATGTAGCCGCGGGGGTCGATGATCACCCCGGTGCCCATGCCGTTGACGCGCCGCAGTTCGCCCCCGGCCTCGTCGTCGGTGTTGGCGATCAGTTTCTGGCCGTGAATGTTGACGACCGAATCGCGGGCCTTCTCGATGGCCTGAACGATGGCGGTGCGCCGCGTCTCACCAGCTGGGGCGGGTGCCATCGAGGCCGAGAGGACCATGGCCACGATCGGCAGGGCAACCCACGGACACCGCATGGTGGACTCTTCTCCGGCCCGCTCGCTCGGACGAGCCGATGCGTCCTCCGCATCCCTGCGGTGACCTCGGCCCCAAGGAAGATCGGACAGGACGGGTGGACGAATGACCCACCGGTCGGTCCGACGGCACACCTTTCCCAGCTCTCACCCCACGACGAGGGGAAAGCCTCTTCCGGGGGGATTGTTACGGGGAGACCAGGGGGGCGAGGCGCTGCGGCGAAGGGCCCCGTGATGGGGAGTCGCCCATCGGGCGCGTCAAGATTTGCCGGGCTTGCCCGGCTTGTTGCCAGCGTTGGTCTGGGGCAGGGAGGGCGGACGCGGGGATGGGGCGACCAGCGCCGGGAGCAATTGGAGCAGCAGGAACAGCCCCATCGTGATCAGAACAATCACCGGCCAGAGGCCCGCCAGCCGCTCGCCAAACTCCCAGCCGATCTGCTTCGCGATCCCACCCAGGAGCGTAGCGCCGACGATCACCGCCAGGGCAAGGAGGACGATACCGCAGCCGAGCGAGGCCATCGTTCCCTTGAAGGTGCCGATCTCGGTGAACTCCTCTTGGTGGAGATCGATGCCGCGCCCCTTGGCCACGCTCCGCGGCACCGTCTCGGCCAATTCGACCCCCCGGGCCGCATCGTCCCAGGTGGCGGCGGGGGGATCGCCGGCATCGGGCCGGCCGGCGAGTCGCGTCTCGATCACCGCCAGGATCGCTGCGCCGCGGTCGAACGGCGCCGTCTCAGTTCCCTCCGGACCGGTCCACCGCCAGGCTCCGGCGGCAACGGGATCGGCAGTTTCTGCCGGAATCTCGACGCTGATGGTGCCGTCGGTGGCGACGACCGTGATCGTCAGCCCCGGCGTGTCGGAGCGCACCACCTGCCAACGGACCGGCGGCCGGGCGGGGGAGGTGAGGCCGATGGCGAGCGTGGCCCACGCCACGTCACCTTCTGCCGCCCCGAGGGTCGACAGCCGCGTCGGGGCACCGACGAGCACCCGGATCAGATCGGCGTCGCGGCAAAAGGCCCCGAGCACGTCCTCCTTCGTGCGCTCGACGAGGCGGTGCTCGAAA
>JBAWVV010000062.1:0-14993 GCA_037147115.1 Planctomycetia bacterium
ACTGCGGATGGTCGGCTCCAAGACCTCGTGGGCACCGGAGGGGCTGAGATGATCGGCGTCGGCGTCTTAGAGCACGCCATAACGTCGTGACCGTGCTCTGACAGCCACCGAGTAACTCCTCCTCGGCAGCCCGAGATCACCCGAGGAACTGCGCGTAGTACGGCGTCGTGAACCGGGGACGGGCAAGCTGCTGCGGGAGCGTCAGGTCGTCGGGCGTGAGCCACTGCGTCTGGATCGGCGATGGCCGGCCACCGAGGGCGTGGATCGCCACGGAGTTGTAGTCCTTCGCAAACCGCTGCCAGAGCGGGTCGAGCGGATCGGAGAACACCGGATCAAAGGAGAACGACGTGCCCGGGCCGCCGGAATAGAGGCCGAACGGCTTCTTCGCCCGCTCCGTGCGACGGCAAAAATAGAGGATCCAGCCGTTCGGCAGGAAGCCGTGCGCTTCCTGGAAACGGATCGTGAACGCATGCGACTCGACGATCACGCGCTCGAGCTGTGGAAGATCGTGTTCGTAATATTGGAAGTCGAGCCGGCTCTCCGTTGCCTCCGGACGCCAGTACTCGTTGACGCAGTCGGCCCGGGAATAAACGATCTCGGCCGGAGGGGGGGAAGGCCGCGGCAAGTCCTTGGCGGACAATCCGTGCTGGATCGTCAACCGGCGCTGGATCCGCAGGGCGTCAAACGCGGGCTGCGAGGCCGCCGGCGTGACGGCGCCGGGGCCTGCCTGGAATCGTTCGTCGCACAGCGCCGCCAGCTTGTCGAGCCAGACGGTGGCCCAAAAAGCGTCGCATCCGGCCTGCCGCTCCCTGATCGTGGCCGCAAGGGCCTCGGGGGCTTCTTTCCTCACGATACTGAAGCGAGACCGGCAGAGAATAGCCGGCCGAACTTCCACCAGACATTCAACGATGATCCCGGAGAGGCCGTAGGAACATTTGAACGCCGCAAGCGCGTGAGGATCGGTCGGCTCATCGAGCGTCCGGACGGCCCCCGTCTCATCGACATACGTCAGCGCCATCACCCCCGCCGAGAAATAGCCCGCCCCGCCGAGAGAAGAGTCTTTCGTGTCACCGGCCGCCACGGAGCCGACCGTGGCATCGCCGATCTCCGCCTGGAACGGGATTTCGAGATCGCGTGCCTGGAGCCAGAGGTGGAGCTTCTTGAGCCGGCAGCCCGCCTCGACGCGCACCACCTGCCTCCCTGCGCCGTCGCGCTCGAGGCCGTGAATCGCATCGAGCTTGCGCATCGAGACGATCGTGCCGCCGTCATTGCGGATCGTCTCGGTCACGGAGAGCACTCCCCCCACCACACTCACCGGTCCGGGGAACCGGGCTGCATCTCCCACCACGGCCTGAACGTCGGCCACGCTGATCGGCTCCACCCAAACGGCCGGCGTCGTTTCCCGGCTCCGCCCCCAGTTGTGGTAGGTGTGCCCTTCGGCTTCGAGCAATCCCTGGAACGGACGCGCGTGGGGCTCGGTGGCAGGAGGAAGGACGGCTGCGGGGACTTCGTCGGCCGTGCCCCTTTTGCCTACGACCGTGGGCCCGGTCACGAGGCCGGCGACGGCAAGCGCCGCCCCGCGAAGCACGCCGCGCCTCGAGGGAGCCCCATCACCGCCCCGCTCAACGTTGCGTCGATCATCCATGCAAGCGTCGCTCTCTTTCACAGGCTGGGCAGCAGCCGGCCGGGGGAAAATCGTCTTCCGACAGCTCACCGCGTTCCCGCTTCATCCGTTCCGGGCTCGGCGAGATAGTCGTGGATCGTCTCACCAAGCGGCAGTTCGATGTCGGCGATCGAAAAACGGGCTTGAAGGATCTCGTGCACCGGCAACTCGCCGAGGGCGTCGACCGCCGACGACCGGAGAGCAAGCGTCGCCTTACCATCCATCCGGCTCCTTGTCCGACGGAGCATCGGGCAGTCGTTCAACTGGCAGACGTCGGGGGCCGCGTCGGCCCTGACCGACGGGATGATTTTGAAGTTGATGAAGTGCTGCGGCAGATCCTCGATGGGGAGATCGCTCCCCCCTTCGAACTCGGCATGGATGATCTCCACCCCCTTCCGCGTCGCCGTCGCCGTGACGCGGTTTCCCTCGACGGTGAAGGTCATGGCGGCGAGCTTCTTCGGCCAGCCCCAGATCTCGCGGCCGCCGGCGATCGCCGTGTCATCGTCGAGGTAGAGATGCGTGCAGTAAATCCCCGGCTTACCGTCATGCTCCACCGGCACACCCAGACCGTATTCGAGATACTCGAGCTCGAAGGGATCGACGGCGTGCATGTTGCCGAGCCACATCATCACGACCCCGTCCGCATTGGGCACAAGCGGCGCCGGCACGAGCCGCTTCACCACCTCCGGATCACTGCGGAGCGTGAGCACGAGAATCCGGCAGTCGCGGTAGCGCCACGGCGGCGGCGGATAGGCCGGGCCGACAGCAGGCATCGAATACGGGAAAGAGGGGAGGTCGGCTGCGGCCGCGGCCGCGACCGATCCCAGGGCGAGGAGAGGAGCCAGCAGGAGGCACCGAAGCGTGTTTGTCATGGCATGAACGATGGGAAAGAATTGTGATCCAGGGCCACCGGCAGCACCCGGGGGGGGGATACGGCTACAGGCACTTGAGGAACTCGAGCAGGTCGAGCCGTTCCTCCTCCGAGAGGCCATCGCCGAAGGTGTGGCCGGTGTTGAGCATGCCGGTGTAGAGCTCCGGCTTCGTGGCATCCACCTTGACGTTTTTCACGCCGGCGAGCGCCTGGCGGAGCGCCTCCCAATCCTCCGCCGACCGCCAGTCGGGATCGAAGACCCGAATGTAGGGGTCGTGGGCCATGAGCTCGAGCACCTCGTCGTGGCTCTTCGCCGATTGATCGACGTATTTCCAGCCGATCTTCTCCTGATCGTAGTTCCGCGGATCGGTGCTGCTGGGGCGCATCGAATACTTTCGCGGCCGCGCCGACGGCTTGAGGAGGTCGTAGACGGTCGGCACGGAGGCATTGTGGAGATACGGGCCCCGCGCCCAGATCCCCACCAGCGGCGGCGCCACGTATTGATGCGTCACGGTGACCGACCCGCTGAGAAACTTTTTCTTCTCCTCGTTGTCGAGGTCCCACAGCCCGAGGATCCGCAGCGGGTCGGTGCCGAGCTCGTCCTGATCGGCGAGGCGGTTGGGAAAGTCGACGAGCTCATAGGCCTTCGGGCCGGTCTTGCGAAACTCGCCGTGGCAGCTCCTACAGCTGTTGTCGTAGATCGCCTGCCCGCGGTCGGCCCGGGCCTCGGTGACATCGGCGATGAAGGGGTAGCGCGGCGTTTTGAGCGAACTGAAGTAGGCCGGCACGCATCGCTTGAACGTCTCTCGGGCTTCGGCGAAATCAGCCCCGAGATGGTCGCGGCTGATCGCCATCGCGTAGGTGACATCGGCGACGTTGCCGGAGAAGCCGCCGTCGACGTAGAGCCCCTGCCCTTCCGTGCCGTTGGTCTTGTAGCGGTAGTTCGTCCAGGGCTGGGGCTTGAGGAACGGGATCAGCGGCACCTTCGCCTCGAGCTTCTTGGTGTAGCTGCTGCCATGGTCGGCCATGAAGAACTTCTCGTACCGCAGAACGCTCGGCTTGATGCCGTCAGGACGGAGCACGGGGACGAGGATCCCGAAAAAGTCGGCGGAATCGGCAAAGAACCGGGGGAGATTCTTGGCAAACAGAAAGCCACGGCTCGTGCCGCCGGTCGTAGCGACGTTTTGGTGGAAGCGCTCGAAGTCGAGGAAGGCGTTGGGGATCCCCTCGGCAAACTTCGGCTGCGGGTTGTGGGGATCGGGGTTGGTGAATAGCACCGTCGAATGACACAGCCGGCAGTTGGACGACATCCCTGGTGCCGTGCTCCCCACCACCAACGCCTCCGTCCGCACCAGGCCCAGTGCCACTGCGAAATCCTGCCCGAAGTCGGGGGTGGTGGGATGGAGGCCGTAGCGCAGATCCATCTCCGCCCACCACGCCTTGCTGTACTTGTGCAAGGCCTCCATCCGCGCGCGCTCGGCCGGATCGTCCGCCTCCTCAGCCCACGATTCGTTGAGCGTCTCCAGGCCGTCGTAGCTCCACATCGGACGGGCAGCGCGGAACCGGGAATCGATCTCCAATTTTCCGGCGGCCACGAGTTCCCCCGCGGTAATCAGTGTCTCTTCCTCCTCCTCCACCTGCACGAGCGCCGTCTCCTCATCCTTTTGCAGATGGACCGGGAGGCGGACGCCGGGATTCTTCCGCAGCGCGGCGGCCGCCTCCGCGGAGAGCTCGCGCAGCCCGAGGAGATAGAGCGCGCCGTCGTGGCGAGCCAGCGCCGCCGCCGCCGTGTCAGACAGCGACGTGATGCCACGGAGGCCGAGCGCGCCGCGCTGCGTCGACAGGGCCGCCGCGACGTCGTCGTCGAGCGCAGTCAGCCCGTCGAGGCGGAGGAACGTGCCATGCCCGGCAAGCGCTGCGGCGGCCTCGGCGCTGATCGACGAGACGGCATTGAGACACAGCACCCCTTGGTGGCGCCCGAGTGCGGCAGCCGCCGGCTCCGAGAGCGTTTCGAGCCCCTGGAGGCCGAGATAACCCTCGTGCTTGGCGAGGAGCTCCGCTTGCCGATCGGAGAGCGCCTTCACCCCGCCGAGCCGCAGATAGCCACGAAACCCTCCCATCCGCTCGGCCAGGGCATCGTTGAGGCTTGTCAGCCCGTCGAGCTCCAGCGACCGGGGCCCGGTGAGCAGTTCACCGGCAAGGTCGGGGGAAATCTCGGCGAGGCCGTTGAGGGAGAGGCAGGCATCGGGGCGGGTCAGCGCGGCAGCGACCTCGACAGACAGCGACGTGAGCCCGTTGAGCTCGATGTCGTGCCCCGAATCGCCGAGCACTTCGGCCACCTTGAGGCTGATGTCGCGGAGGTGATTGAGCTCGATGTCGCTATCGGCTGCGACAAGCTCGCGGGCCTGTTCAATCGTGAACCCAGCGGGGGGCGAAGGGGCGGGCTCGGCCCCATCCAGGCGCCCGCCCAAGCGAGCGCAGGTGACGAGGAGTAGAACGAGGATGCTCGCCGTGGGGAACCGTCGCATGAAAACGTTTCCAGGGGTGCTTCAAGACAAGCTCGGGTGTCGACGATGGCAGGGGTAAGGATAGGATACCGGGTTCTCCACGAACGGGCTCAACGTGCACCCGCAGCCATTGTTCCCGCCGTCGCGGAAGCCTCGGTTCCGAGTGAGTCAACGTGACTACGATCTCCCCATCAACTCGTCGACATCGCGACATTGGCGCCCGGGGCGATCGGGCGTGGCTGCCGGTGCGTGCGGGAATTGTCTGCGGGGGCTTCTTTCTGTCCGGATGCGCTCGGCCGCCGGCCCCTCCCCCACCGCCGCCGCCGGTGCCCGAGGTGACCGTCGTCCCCTTCGAGGCCCGCGTCACGCCGGAGTGGATCGAGGTCACGGGGCGGATCGAAGCCGTTTCGACCGTCGAGATCCGCAGCCGGATCACCGGCTACCTCACGGAGGTTGCCTTCCGGGATGGACAGTTCGTCAAAGCCGGGGAACGGCTCTACGAGATCGATGCCAGGCCCTACCAGGCCAAGCTCCTCGTGGCCCAAGGCAACGTCGAGAAGCTCCTCGGGGAACGCCGCTTCAGCGAGGTGCAGGTCGACCGCTACACGAAGCTCGTTGCCAAGGGGGCGGCGAGCCAGCAGGAACTCGACACCCACAAGGCCAAGCTCGAGGAAAACACCGGGGCGTTGGCCGCAGCCCGCGCCGAGGTGGAGTCGGCCCGGCTGAACGTCGAGTTCTGTACGATCGTGTCCCCGATCGACGGCCTCATCGGGCGGACGCAACTCCAGGTCGGCAACCTCATCAACCAAGACCAGACGACCCTCGCCACCGTGGTGTCGGTCGATCCGGTCTTCGTCTACTTCAACCTCGACGAGCCGGCCTTCATCCGCCTCGGGAATAACCTTCGCGACGGCGCCAGCCGATCGCCCGCATCGCCCGACACGATGGCCGTGATGGTGGGGCTCGTCGATGACATCGAGCGGACGTTTCCCTACCGCTGCGCCGTTGACTTCCTGAACAATCAGGTCGATTCCCAGACCGCGACGATCACGATGCGTGGCCGGCTCGCCAACCCGTACGACCCGACCGCCGGCCACAACGCGCCCCCCCAGTTCCGCCCCGGGATGTTCGGCCGCGTCCGCGTGCCGATCGACGAACCGCAGCAGCGGCTCTATGCCCCGGAGGCCGCGGTCGGGAACATCCAGGATCACAAGATCATCTGGATGGTCGATGCCGCGTCGAATGCCTCCTCCCGCGAAGTGGTCGTGGGCCAGAAGCTCGGCGGCTGGGTTGCCGTGACGCCCACCGATGCGGCCAAACCGCTGGACCCTGCGGGGCGGATCGTGATCCGCGGCCTCCAGCGCTGCCGCGACGGCAAGCCCGTGGCGGCGGTCGCGGCGCGCGACGGCGAAGCACCCGATCCGCCTCCGGCCATTCCGCTCTTCGAGGCCCCGGGCAGCGCCGCGGGTGAGCCAGCACCGGCGCCCGGCCCGGAACTGGAGCCGGAGTCGCTGCCGAGGCCGTCCGGGGCGGAACTGTGATCTCTCGGTTCTTCATTCAGCGGCCGATCTTCGCCAGCGTGATCTCGATCGTGATCTCGTTGGCGGGGCTCGTGAGCGTTCGCTCGCTCCCGATCTCCCTCTTTCCGACGATCGCGCCGCCGGTGGTGCAGGTCGTCTGCAGCTATCCGGGGGCCAACGCGGCCGTCGTTACCGAGACGATCGCGGCGCCGATCGAGCAAAAGATCAGCGGCGTCGATCGGCTCCTCTATATGCAGTCGCAGTCGACCAACGATGGCCTCTACTGCCTCACCCTCACCTTCGAGGTCGGCGCCGATGCCAACCTCGCCGTGGTCCAGACCCAAAACAGGGTCCAACTGGCCATGCCGCTGCTCCCCGATGTCGTCCAAGAGCAGGGGGTGAGCGTCAGGAAGCGGTCGCCCGACATCCTCATGACGATCGACCTGCTCTCCCCCGATGGGCGGTTCGACGACGTGTTCATGAGCAACTACGCCACGATCCGCCTCCGCGACGAGCTCCTCCGCTGCTACGGCGTGGGGGATGTGGCCCTCCTCGGCCAGCGCGACTACAGCATGCGGGCCTGGCTCGATCCCCAGCAGCTCGCCACCCGGGGGCTCTCCACCCGCGACGTGCAGCGGATGATGAAAGAACAGAATCTCCAGGTGATCGGGGGCGTCGCGGGCCAACCGCCATCGTCCCCCGACCAGCAGACACAGCTCGTGGTGGCGGCCCGGGGACGGCTCGAGACTCCGGAGCAGTTCGGGGAGATCATCCTCGCCGCCGATCCCGACACCCCAGGCACGCCGCTGGTGCGGCTCCGAGACGTCGCTCGGATCGAACTGGGCGCCTCGTCGTACGACCAGATCTGCCGCTCCAGCGGGGCCCCGTGCGTCGCGATCGCCATCTTCCAGCTCCCCGGCACCAACGCCCTGGAATGCTCGCGCGCCATCACAGCGAAAATGGAGGAGCTCGCCACTCGGTACCCCGACGGGCTCACCCACACAATCGGCTACGACACGACGCCGTTCATCACCGACTCGATCGGGGAGGTGGCGAAGACGCTCCGCGACGCGATCGTGCTCGTGGGGCTCGTCGTTCTCCTCTTCCTGCAGAACTGGCGGGCGACCTTGATCCCGCTGGTGGCCGTACCGGTGGCGATCGTCGGCACGTTCGCCGCCATGGCGGCGATGGGCTTCAGCATCAACACCCTGTCGCTGTTTGGCCTCGTGCTCTCGATCGGGATTGTCGTCGATGACGCGATCGTCGTCGTCGAGAACGTCGAGCGGTGGATTGCCGAGGGGCTTCCGCCCCGTCAGGCCGCGGAGAAGGCGATGGAGGAGGTCACCGGGCCGGTGATCGGCGTCGCCCTTGTCCTCTCAGCGGTGTTCGTCCCGTGCGCTTTCATCGGCGGCGTCACAGGGCTGTTCTTCCGTCAGTTCGCCCTCACGGTCTCCGTGTCGACGATCCTCTCGGCGATCAACTCGCTTACCTTGAGCCCCGCGCTTGCGGCCATTCTCCTCCGCCCCCACGATGCCAAGCCAGATCCCCTCGAGCGCCTCCTTGATCTCCTCCTCGGCTGGGCTTTCCGGCTCTTCAACCGCGGTTTCGGGGCGCTCACGGCCGGGTATAGCGGGCTGATCGAGTTCCTCCTTCGCCACGGCGGGATGGTTCTTGGTGCCTACGGCCTGCTCGTCCTGCTCACATGGAGGCTGGCGGCCGTCTATCCCGTCGGCTTCGTCCCCCTCCAAGACCAGCGCTACCTCATCGTCACCGCCCAACTGCCCGACGGGGCTTCCGTGCAGCGCACAAGCGCGGTGCTCTCCCGGCTCGATCGAATCGCCCGCAACATCCCCGGCGTCAGCGAGACCCTCACGATCGCCGGCACCTCGCTCCTCTACAACGCCACAGCCCCCCACTGGGGCTCGATGTTCCTCGTCCTCGACGATTACGACCGGCGTCGCACGCGCGAAACGTCGGCGATGGGGATCATCGCCGAGATGCGAAAACGCTGCCGGGCGGAGGTGAGCGATGCCGAGGTGGGGGTGTTCCCCGCCCCGACCGTCAAGGGGCTCGGCACCGCGGGGGGCTTCAAGCTCTACGTCCAGGACCGAACGAACCTCGGGCCCCGGGCCCTCCAGGAGGTCGCCGAGGGGCTGGTGACGACGATGGGGGACTGGCATCTTCCCTTCGTCCACACCGACTGCCGCGCCGATTCTCCCCAGACGTTCCTCGACATCGACCGCACCAAGATCCGGGCCCTCGGCATCCCCGTTTCGGCCGTCATGGAGACGCTCCAGGCCGAAGTCGGCTCGGTGTACGTCAACAACTTCAACCGCTTCGGACGATCGTGGCAGGTGAAGGTGATGGCCGACGCCATGTTCCGCGATTCGGCGGAGGAGATCCTCGGATTGAAGGTGGCCACCGGCCGGGGGGAGAGCGTGCCGCTAGCGACGATGCTGACGCTGCGCCATGACGTCGGCCCGACGATGATGATGCGCTACAACGGCTTTCCCGCTGCGGCAATCACTGGCATTCCGAATCCGTTTGAGAGCGGATCGTCGCTCATCGACCGCGTCGCCAGGACCGCACCGACGGCCCTGCCGGAGACGTTTTCCTACGAGTGGTCGGAGGTGTTTCAGCTCCAGATCCTCGCCGGAAACACGGCCGGCGTTCTCCTCGGACTGGGCGTGGCCCTGGTTTTCCTGGTGCTGGCGGCGCTCTACGAGAGCTGGCTGCAGCCGCTGGCCGTGGTGCTCGTCGTCCCAATGTGCCTCCTGGCGGCGATCATCGGCCTGGCCGTGGCACGGCTGCCGATCGACATCCTCGCCCAGGTGGGGCTTGTGGTCCTCGTGGGCTTGGCCTGCAAGAACGCGATCCTGATCGTCGAGTTCGCACGGAAGCTCGTCGATTCTGGGGAGACGCCCCGGTCGGCCACGCTGACCGCGTGCCGGTTGCGCCTCCGGCCGATCCTCATGACGTCGGTCGCCTTCATCCTCGGGGTGCTCCCGCTCGTCGTCGCCAGAGGGGCCGGCGCGGAGATGCGCTGGTCGCTGGGCATCACCGTCTTCTCAGGCATGATCGGTGTGACGCTGTTCGGCGTTCTCATCACCCCAGTCTGTTACCATCTCCTCGCTTCGGCCGTGGACCGCCGGACTGGCAGCCCGGGTGATCCACCGCACCGGCACCTGCCCGCAGAACGCCCATGATCGCGCGTTACTTCATCGCCCGACCGATCTTCGCCGCGGTGATCTCGATCGTGCTGGTGCTCGCCGGCGGCGTCGCGGCCCTCGTCCTCCCGACGACGCAGTATCCCGACATCACCCCTCCCACGATCGAGGTGTCGACGGTCTACCCGGGGGCGAACGCCGAGATGGTGCGCGACACGGTCGCCGCGCCGATTGAGCAGCAGGTCAGTGGTGTCGAGAACGCGCTGTCGATGAGCTCCCTGTCGACGAATGACGGCCGCTACCGGCTGATCGTCACTTTCGCCCCGGGCACCGATCCGAACATGGCGCAGGTGCTGACGCAGGTTCGCGTCACCCTGGCGCTGCCGACCCTCCCGTCGCTGGTGCAGCGCGAGGGGGTCGCCGTGCTCAAGAAATCGCCGGCGCCGATGATGATCGTCAACCTCACCGCCGAGCGCGACCCGACCGGCAGGCCACTCTACGACGAGACATTCCTCTCTAATTACGCCACGATCCAACTCCGCGACGAGTTGCTCCGCGTGGAGGGGGTCGGCGACGTCGACTTCATGGGCAAACGCGACTACAGCATGCGGGCCTGGCTCGATCCAGAGCGGATGGCCGCGATCGGCGTCTCCCCCGGCGACGTGCGTTTGGCCCTCGAGCGTCAGAATCTCCAGGTCGCCGCCGGCAGCATCGGCCAGCAACCGGCACCGGAAGGACAGGCTTTCCAGACACCTCTGGCGGCCCTCGGACGGCTGATGACCGCCGAGGAGTTCGGCGATGTCGTCGTCAAGGAAAATGAGGCAGGGGAAGGGGGCGCTTCGGCGGTCATCGTCCGGCTCCGGGATGTCGCCAGGATCGAACTGGGATCGCAGCAGTACGACCAGATCTGCCGCCTCGACGGCGAGCCGAGCGTGGGAATGAACATCTACCAGCTCCCCGGATCGAACGCGCTGAAGACCGCCGTGGAAGTGCGGAAGCGGCTCGACCGGCTCCAGAGCAGGTACCCCGCCGGGCTCCGGGCGGACATCGTCCACGACACCACCCCCTTCATCGAGGAATCGCAGGCTGAGGTGCTGCGGACGCTCGGCATCGCGGTGGTCCTCGTGACGATCGTGATGCTCCTGTTTCTGCAGAAGTGGCGGGCCACCCTGATCCCGTTGATCTCCGTTCCGGTGGCAATCATCGGGACCCTCGCGTTCATGGAGGGATTGGGGTTCAGCCTCAATTCGCTCTCGCTGTTCGGGCTCGTGCTGGCGATCGGGATCGTCGTCGACGACGCGATCGTCGTTGTCGAGAACGTCGAACGCTGGATCGGGGAAGGGCTCTCGCCGCGGGCGGCGGCGGTGAAGGCGATGGAGGAGGTCACCGGGCCGGTCGTCGGCGTCGCGCTTGTGCTCTGTGCGGTGTTCGTCCCGTGCGGGTTCATCACCGGGATCGTGGGGGAGTTCTTCCGGCAGTTCGCCCTCACCATTGCCGTGTCGACGGTCCTGTCGGCCGTCAACTCGCTCACTTTGAGCCCAGCGCTTGCGGCGCTGCTTCTTCAGCCGAAGGGCTCGCCTCCCGATCCGGTCGATCGGCTCTTGGGGCTGCTGTTCGGCTGGTTGTTCTGGGGATTCAATCGGTTCTTCGCCATGATCACAGCGGCCTATGCAGCCCTCGTTGGACTGTCGCTGCGGATCTGTGTCCCGATCCTCTTGGTGTTCGTCGCCCTGCTCGGGCTCACCTGGCAACTGCTCACGGAAACCCCCGTCGGCTTCATCCCCCTTCAGGACAAGGGCTATCTGATCGTTGAGGTGACGCTCCCCGACGGGGCGAGCGTGCAGCGCACAGCGGCGATGATGGGGCAGATCGAGGCGCTCGCCAGCCGTGAGCCGGGCGTGGCCCACAGCCTGGGGATCGCCGGCCAATCGCTCGTGCTCGGGGCCAACGCCGCCAACCGTGGCGGGATGTACCTCCTCCTCGAGCCCTTCGCCCGACGCCACGGCCCTACGGCCACCGCCGGCGCCATCGCCGCGCGGATCCGCGCGGGCTGGAGTGCGGGGATCGAAGGGGCGGTGGTGGAGGTGTTCGAACCGCCGCCGGTCGACGGCCTCGGCAGCATCACCGGCTTCAAGCTGGTGGTGGAGGATCGGGGCGACTATGGGCCGGCGACGCTCGAATCGGCCGTCACGGCGCTGATCGAGGAAGGCTCTGGCGATCCACGACTGCGCGGGCTGTTCGGCAACTTTTCCGCCAGCACTCCTTGGCTGTTCCTCGACATCGACCGCGAGAAGGCGATGTCGGTCGGCGTGTCGATGCAGGACATCATCGACACGCTCCAGATCCAATTGGGATCGTACTACGTCAACAACTTCAATCGCTTCGGTCGGTCGTGGCAGGTCAACATCCAGGCCGAAGGAACCCATCGGCAGGATATCCGCGAGGCGATTGCGAGGATTTCCATCCCCAACGCCAACGGGATGCCGGTCCCCCTGGCGACGCTCGTGCGCGTGGAGGACCGGCTCGGGCCGTCGCTGGCGATGCGCCACAACCTCTACCCCGCAGCAGCGCTCCTCGGGGCACCGGCCCCCGGCACGGGGAGCACTTCGGCCCTGGCCGTCATGGAGAAGCACTTCGAAGCCCTCCAGGCCGACGGCCGGATCCCCCCGTTGATGGCCTGGGAGTGGACGGAGATGGCCCAGATGCAGGTTCGATCAGGGTCGACTGCCGGCACGCTCCTCCTCCTCGGATGCGTCCTCGTGTTCCTCGTCCTCGCCGCCCTCTACGAGAGCTGGCGGCTCCCCCTCGCGGTGATCCTCGTTGTCCCGATGGCGATTCTCTCCGCGCTCGTCGGCATCAGGCTCGTCGGCGCAGAGATGACGATCTTTACGCAGATCGGATTCATCGTCCTCGTGGGGTTGGCCTGCAAGAACGCGATCCTGATCGTCGAGTTCGCCCGGCAGCTCGTCGGTGAGGGACGGTCGCTTGCCGACGCCACGGTCGAGGCCTGCAGGCTGCGACTGCGGCCGATCCTCATGACCTCCCTGGCATTCATCCTCGGGGTCGTGCCGCTGCTGGTCGCCGAGGGGGCAGGTGCCGAGATGCGGCGCACTCTCGGCCTGTCGGTGTTCAGCGGGATGCTCGGAGTGACGCTGTTCGGACTTTTTCTGACGCCCGTCTTCTTCTTCGCGCTGTTGTGGTGGTCGCCGCCGGCTGCGGAGAAACGCGGCGCAGACTGACGTCAGCGCGGTTTCCAATCCCGCAGCCATTCCCGCCACAGGCACCAGGCGTCAAACCGGCGCGGCGGTGTCTTGCCGCGGTAGTCGTCGCATTGCACCCGCTCGAGGACGGGGGTTGGATCACAGCAATCGTCACCGTCGCCCCGCAGCCTTATTTCCCAGCCCCCGCCAAGGGCCCGGTAGAGCTGGATCATCCCGATGGCGGTGGCGCCGACGTTCTCGTTGAGGCGGATCTGCTCCTCAACCTGGTTCTTCTGGACGACGAACACCCGATTGAAGTCGGCCGAACCCTCCTTGTATTGGATCTGGACCAGCTCGACCGACCGGGTCGCCGCGGCGAGCGCCTCGCGTTGCTTCGTCGTCGCCTCGCCGGCCTTGATGAAGGTCACGATCCCGTCCTCGGCCTCGCGCCCGGCCTGGAGCACCGTGTTCTGGTAGCGGGCCGCGAGCGCCTGGAATCGGGCATCCTGCTGGCGGATGTTGTTGAGGATCCGGCCGTAGTTGAGCACCTTCCAATCGACGACCGGCGCCACGAAGCCGAAGGTGGAGTCGGTCTGGAACAATTCCCCGAGTTCATTGGCGTAGACCCCGAGGTAGCCGTTGATCGAAAAGGCGGGATAGAGATCAGCTTCGGCGACACCGATCTTTGCCGACTGGGCCGCCACGAGCCTTTCCATCTGGCGGACATCGGGGCGGCGGCGGATGAGATCGGCTGGAATGCCGATCGCCAAGCTCTGAGGCGCCACAGGAATCCCCCCCTCGCCGAGGAGCGCCGTGAGATCCTCCGCTGGAATCGCCAGGAGCTCGCACAAGGCATTGGCGCCGACGCGAGCCTGCTGTTCAAAGCGGGGAATCGAGGCCTCGGTCTGGGCGAGGTTGAGCCGGGCCTGAGAGACGTCGAGCTCCCCCGTCGCCCCTCCCTCAAAGCGGTCGGTCGCCAGTTGCAGCGAGGAGCGCTGGATGGCGGCGAGTTGGCGGAGGTCGGCGACCTGCTTCTGCGCTATCCGCACCTGCGTGTAGCGCTCGGCCACGTCGGCGATCAGGGTCACGAGGACGCCGTCGTACTCCTCGACGCTTGCCTGATAGGTGGCCGCCGACGACTCGATGCCGCGGCGGATCTTTCCCCACAGATCCAACTCCCAAGAAAGATTGAAGCCCGTCTGCCAGATGCTGAAGGATTGCCCCTGGAGGGGCGGCAAGGTCGAGAGCGAGTCGCTGATCTGGTAGCGGTTGAAGGACGACACCGACGACTGCGACTGCGGGAAGAACCCGCCGACGGCGATGTTGTAGGCGGCCCGCGACGCGAGGACGCGGAATCCCGCCTCGCGCAGCGGCAGGTTCTGATCGTAGGCCCGGCTCACCAGTTCCCCGAGGACCGGGTCGTTGAACTGCTCCCACCAATCGACCTCCGCCGGCGACTCCGAGCGGATCTGCTCGCTGTCGGCATCGATCCACTCCCCGTTCACCTCCGGAACCGGCCGGAGATAGTCGGGGCCAACCTTCAATCCGTTGTCCCAATACTCGCGCAGCGGCGTGCAGCCGCAGACCATCACAGCGCAGACGACGACCCCCCAGCCGATCCGGCCGACGAGCGGGAGACGCTGATAAGGTGGCCGATCCATGAAAGCTGGAAGGGATGGCGAAGCGGCGAAAGACAGGAAGACATCTCTCGCTGGGCAGGATTTACGCCCGCGCGATCACACCCCCTCCGAATCGTGTCGAGCCGGCCCGTTCCGTGAAGGAACTCGTCCCATCACGGGGAACAATTCGGCCTGGTTCAAACCGGGCAAGAGAACCGACCCCCTCTCTTCTTCAGACCGCGCCGTCGCGGGGTCGGGGACCAAACGGTCGCCGGGGAACAACACTTCCCTCGCTTGCGCATCTTGCCTGAACTAACACCGTCTTCCCCGGTACTCATGAAGGGGCTTCACCGATCTGGTGAAAGGTCCATTTTCATCGGGAAAAACAATATTTTCTGGCCATTCCTTCCCGTGGCTGATGACCGTCTCACCTTTTCGGTGACGGG
>JBAWVV010000063.1:0-14941 GCA_037147115.1 Planctomycetia bacterium
CTTCATCGGGAGCGCGAGAGCCATCCCCACCAGCCAGACGGCGGCGAAATGCTGCGGACGGGCGGATCGAAGCGGCCCGCTGGAGTCCATCTCGTTCCTCGACACTTTTCACGCTCCCCCGGGGGAATGGGGGGCAGGAGGGTCACAGGCAGGGCGGGCCGAGTCAACGCCGATCTGGGCTGTCCGGGGAAAGAGTCATCCCTGACCTTTTCCCCCTTTGTCGACCGCAGGAAACGCCGCGGGTTTTTTTGGTCGACGGCCGCCGCATCCAGCGGTGACCCACGATCGATTGTCTGCTGGCGCCTCGGCGGACCCGGTCAGGCGGCAGCCGGCCTCAGCGGGGCAAGCTGGGGCAAGCTGGGGCGTGATTCGGGCCGGGAGAATGGGCCGTTGGATGACCGCACGGATCAGGAGGCCGAATCGAGATAGGGATCCTGACTCATCTGAATGTGGGCCTCGGCGCGTTGCCGCTCGACATACTCAAGCACCCTTCGCTGTCGGACATGTCGCCCCTCAACAAGGCGCTGCGCCTTCGTGAATGAGGCGAGGAGCCGCTCCGGATTTCCGCCGAGCCCGGCCCGGAGCCTGGCAACGACGCGTCGGGCCCGATCGGGGCCGTACCCCCCCACGAGGATGTCGTCGTCGAGGGAGACATACTGCCGCCAGGTGCCGGGATCCCCCTGCCGGCCACAGCGGCCGACGAGTTGCCGGTCGATCCGCGCCGAGTCGTGGAACTCGGTGCAGATGACATGGAGGCCTCCCATCTCGGGTACCCCTTCGCCGAGCCGGATGTCGGTGCCACGGCCGGCCATGTTGGTCGAGACGGTGATCTGCCCCGGCTGACCGGCCCGGGCGACGATCTCTGCCTCGCGATCAATCTGTCTGGCATTCAGCACGGTGTGCTCCAACCCGGCCGCGGTGAGAAGGAGGGAGAGCTCCTCCGACTTGTCGATCGAGCGGGTCCCGATCAGAACCGGGCGGCCCGAGGCGTGGATGGCGACGGTCTCGGCGACGATCCGCTCGAACTTCTCCCCCTGGGTCGCGCAGACAACGGCGGGAAGGCGCTGGCGGATCGCAGGCCGGTTGGTCGGGACTGCGGCCACGCCCACGTCATAGGTGCGGCTGATCTCGGAGGCGCTGGTCGCGATCGTCCCCGTCATGCCGGCGAGGTGCGGCCAGCGGGCGAAGAGATCCTGGATCGTGATCCGGGCGGCGTGCCCCGAGGGCACCGTCACCTCGATGCCCTCCTTCGCCTCGACCGCCTGATGGAGCCCGTCCCGCCAGGTTCGCCCCTCCGCGGCCCGGCCGGTGAACTCGTCGATGATCACGATCTTGCCGTCGCGGACGACATACTGCCGGTCGCGGTTGAAGAACCGCTTGCCACGCAGGGCCCGTTCGACGGCATCGTAGAGCGCAAGGAGGCTCAAGCTCTCAAGGAGTGGGGGGCGCTCGAGGGCGCGGACGCGACTTCGCCCCGGCCCCAGAAGCTCGCAGCTCTGCTTCTGGACATCGACCTCGAAATCCTCGTCGATGTCGAGCAGCGCCGCGGCCCCGGCGGCGAAGCGGAACAACGACTCCTCGGTCGCCTGGGCCTCGCCCGGCGGCGAAGAAATGATCAGCGGCGTGCGGGCCTCGTCGATGAGCACGTTGTCGGCCTCGTCGACCAGCACAAACCAATACGGCCGTTGGAGGAGCTTCGCGGCCTGCGACGTGGCGTCGCCGGTGAGCATCGCCCCGAGGTCGCCGCGCCCCTCCGCGATCTCGCGCCCCATGAGGCGATCTTTGAGAAAGTCGAACCCGAATTCCTTGGCCGTGCCGTAGGTGACATCCTTGGCATAGGCCTCGCGGCGCTCGTCGAACCCCATCTGCGACTGGACGATGCCGACCGACAGCCCGAGGACGCGGTAGATCGGCTCCATCCACTCGGCGTCGCGTTTGGCGAGATAGTCGTTGACCGTGGCGAGGTGGGCCCCCTTTCCACACAGCGCGTAGAGGGCCAGCGGGAGCGTGGCGACGAGCGTCTTCCCCTCGCCGGTCTGCATCTCGACGATCGCCCCGCGCACCAGCGCCACTCCGGCGAGGAGTTGCACGTCGTAATGCCGCATGCCGTTGGCGCGACGTCCGGCCTCACGCGTCGCCGCGAAGCTCTCCACCATCAGCGACTCGATCGGCTCCCCCGCCTTGGCCCGGTAGGAAAGAGATCGCGCCGTGCGCCGCAGGGCGGCGTCGCTCAAGCCCGCCATCTCGGCCGACAAGCTCTCAACCTCGGTGACGACCCTCCGTGCCGACGCATCGAGGAGCGAGCGCGAGCCCGGGGTAATCCCCTTGAGCCATCCGAGCATGTTCCCCGCCATCCCCTCCATCCTCATCCCTTTCCCGTCAGCGGGGTTCGAATTGCTCACGGCTGGCAACGGGCATCTGGAGCTCGATCCGCTGGCGGCCGCGGAACACCCCCAGCGACACGTTGCGATTGGTGGGCGTGACGCTCACGAGGCTGACGAGGTGGTCGTCGTCGTCGATCGGCTGCCCGTCGAACTCAAGGATCACGTCGTCGGGCTGGATGCCGGCCGTGTCGGCGGGCGATCCCTTCGTCACTCCCGACACCCTTGCCCCCACCGCCCGCACCATCCCCAGCCGCTCCGCGGTCTTCTGCGTAAAGGTCCGGTCGAGGGTGACGCCGAGATAAGCCCGGGCGACAGCGCCGTTTTCGACAAGCTGCCGGGCGACGAAAGTCACCATCGACACCGGGATGGCGAACCCGATCCCCTCGCTGCCACCGGAATTGCTGGCGATCGCGGTGTTGAGGCCGATCACCTCGCCGCGGAGGTTGACCAGTGGCCCGCCGCTGTTCCCCGGATTGATGGCGGCATCGGTCTGGATGAAGTCCTGGAACTTGACCCCCTCGTCGCCGAGCTCGAGATCGCGCCGCCCCTTCGCCGATACGATGCCAAGCGTCACCGAGTGGGAGAGGCCGAACGGGCTGCCGATGGCGAGCACGGTGTCACCGATCTGGACGCCATCGCGCTCGGCGAGCCGGGCAGCGACGAGGTCGTTGCCCGTGATCGCGAGCACAGCGATGTCGGTGGCCGGGTCGGTCCACATCCGCACCGGGCGCAGCTCGCGGCCGTCGTCGAGCCGGATGACGATGTTGTCGAGATCGGCGCCATGGACGACATGCCGGTTGGTGATCACGACGAGCCGATCGGAGACGCGGGAGATGACGCCCGATCCGGCCTCGTCTTCATCGCCCGATTTCGCCCCCCGGGTCGGTTTCTGGGCCGGCTTGCGGGCATCGATGTGCACGACACAAGGACGCAGCAGCATGGTCAGACGACGGAGCTGCGCGCCTTGGCGCTCGAGTTCCTCCGCATCGTGCTCGACCTGCGCATAGAGCCGGTCGCGCTCGTCGGAAGACAGCCGCGACGAACGGGCCGGATCAACCCTCCCTGCCGCATCGGCAAGGATCCGGGCGTTGCCGTCGGATTCAGCCCCCGGCAGGCCGATGATGGGAGGGGCGATCGGCTGCAGGGCGGGAGGCTCGTCGCCGCAGGCCTGCCCCACCAGCACCACCATGGCCATGCACACCAGGGCGAGCCACCACGACCCCCGGTTCGACCGTGTTGCACCCCGCCGGTCGACCGACACGCCTCCGACAGCGGCGCCCATCCCCGATCGGGGGCGGGAGGGGGCGGAGACGATGAACGACAGGATCGGGCCCATGGATGTGACGCTCTCGGAGGCGAACGCGAGACAGCGCCATCATACCGCCGGCCACGGCCGGGGGGCGTTTCCCGGGCCCTACCGGGGGAACCCACGGCCCGCCCGGCTGAAAACGGCATCCTCGGAATCCAGCCGACCGTCACACCGACGGCGAAGCATCAGGAGACGTCGATTTCGATGTCGGCCGAGGAGTCGTCGTAGGCTTCCCGGGTCGCCGCCATCCCGCCGTTCCGCTCGATTTCGCGTTGGCACTCGATGCACATCGTCGCGTAAGGGAGAGCGTCGAGCCGGGCCATCGGGATCTTCTTCGAACAGACCTCGCAGGCCCCGTACTCGCCGGCCTTCATCCGCATGAGCGCGTTCTCGATGTGGGCGAGCTCGCGGCTTTCGACCTCGGCCAGTTGCGAGCTGATCTCGTCCTGGGCGGTGTCGAGCGCGGCATCGACGACGTCCCCCGTCGTCTCGCCATGCAGTTCACGAAGCAGCGAAAGGTCGCCGGCCAGCGCGCTGCGGAGGGCATCGCGCCGGCGGACGAGGATCGTCCGGAGGTTCAAAAGTGAGTCTTTTCTGGCCATGATCGTGATGCTCCTCGCCCACCCGGCTGCCCTGTAAAAGCCCTGCCGACAGCGGTCGCACCAGATAGTACGGGGCTGGTGGTGGAATGTTCGGCGTCGGGAAAGCGTCAGCCGTTTCATCGAAAAAATGGACGAAAAGGATCGTGACAGTTGGTGGGGACCGGAGACATTCCCCAGAGTTCCCCGCTCACGGGGATCTGGAGAAGGGGGGCGGTCCCTCGGGCCAGCCGGGCTCGCTCCCTCCGGCCCGGCTCATGGCCGAGATCAATCTCCAGGCGCCGAGGACGTCGGCCCGGCCGGTGAGCGTGCCGCCGACCGCCATCCGGATCGCGTGGCGACCTCCGACCCGGGCGTGGCTGAGAAACACCGAGCCGGCGCGATTCACCCGGGCGAGCAGTTCGGCGGTCGCCTCATCGCCCGCCCGGAGGGCGAAGGTGACCAGCGCCAGGCTTGGGCTCGAGAGGATCTCGAAGGCCGGATCAGCCGCCACGAGGTCGGTGAACTCCGCCGTCCATGCCACGTGGTCACGGACACGCTGCCGGAGGGCTTCCGCCCCGATCATCCGCAGCACCATCCACAGCTTCAGGGCCCGGAACCGGCGGCCGAGTGGCACCTGCCAGTCGCTGTAGTCGACCACGGCCCCGGCATCGCTGACGGCCGTTCGGAGGTAGTCGGGCTTCGTCGTCAGGGCGCTTGCGAGAGAATGTCGGGAGGCGATCCAGAGGCAGTGGCAGTCGAAGTTGACGAGCATCGACTTGTGCGGGTTGGTCCCCCAGCTGTCGGCGAGCTCGGCCCCGTCGACGATCCTCGGGCGGAGCTCCGGGCAGATCGCGGCTGTCCCGGCCCAGGCAGCATCGACATGGAGCCAGGCGCCGTGGCGACGGGCGATCGCGCCGATCGCCTCCACCGGGTCGATCGCCCCCCGTGCCGTCGTGCCGACGGTGGCGACGACGAAGCAGGGGATCTGGCCGGCGGCCGTATCGTCGCGCATCGCGGCCTCGAGGAGATCGGGGCGGAGCCGGCCGGCGCCGTCAGTATCGATCCGGCGGATCGCCGCAGGGGGGAATCCGGCGATCTTCGCCCCTTTGACGACACTCGAATGGGCATCGGCACTGGCGTAGACAATGCGTTGCCCCGTGCCGCGGGCCGCTGCTCGCTCGCGCGCTGCCACGAGACAACACAGCAGCCCGCTCGAGGCGGAGTCTTGGATCATCCCGCCGCCATCGCCACCGAGGCAGAAGCGATCCGGGAGGCCGAGGAGCTGCCGGAGCCAGTCAACGACGACCCCCTCGAGCTCCGACGCCGCCGGCGACGTCGTCCACAGCATTCCCTGGATCCCGAGGCCAGCGCTGAGCAACTCGCCGAGGATCGAAGGCCCGGAGGCATTGGCCGGGAAGTAGGCGAAGAAACCGGGATGCTGCCAGTGCGTCAGCCCCGGCACGATGATCCGATCGAGATCGCCGAGGACGGCAGCGAGCGACTCTGGCGTCTCGGGCGCCGCGGTGGGGAGCCGGGCCGCGACCTCCCCCGGCTCGACGTCGGGCATCACCGGCCGACCCGGCAGCGACGCCCAGTAGTCGGCGATCCAATCGATCACGACCCGCCCCTCGCGCCGGAAGGCCTCGGGGTCGAATGGGGGGCCACCGGTCCGGGGCACGCGCTCGAAATCACCGGGCTCCTCCATTGGTCATTCTCCTTGGAGGGTGAGCACGAGCCGGCGCGAACCACCACGGTCGCGGTGTTCGCCGAGATAGATCCCCTGCCAAGTACCGAGGAGGAGCCTGCCATCCCGGACGGGGATCGTCACCGAGGTGCCGACGAGCGCCGCCTTGACGTGGGCCGGCATGTCGTCGTTCCCCTCGAGCGTATGGGAATAGGGAAAATCCTCCGCGGCGATCCGGTCGACGGCCATCGCCAGATCGCGGGGGACGTCAGGGTCGGCGTTCTCGTTGATCGACAGGCTCGCCGAGGTGTGGCAGACAAAGGCATGGAGAAGGCCGACGCGGATCACCGCGAGCTCGGGGAGGGCGTCGACGACGGTCCGGGTGATGACATGAAACCCGCGGGGAAGGGGAGGGAGGCGGAGCTCGCGTTGGTGCCACATGGAAAGTTTTGGAGGGGTCGATGTCGGCCCTACTTCCCCTCCGCCCCGAAGCACCACACGGTGCCATCCCCGGAGGCCATGATCACGCATCCGGCCGCCACGGCCGGCGACGACGCGAAGCCGTTGCCGGCGTCGAACTCCCAGAGGATCTCGCCATCGGTCGTCCGCAGGACCACGACCTTGCCGGCCGAATCGCCGACGATCGCCGCCAGACCTGCGGAATCGCCCTCACCGCCGGCGCCGAGAGAGACCACCACCGGCGAGCCATCGACCCGCCCGCGCATCCCCTGCCGCCAGGCCCGGGCGCCATCGGCGATCGCGTAGGCCTCGACGGCCCGGCCACGGGTGCCGACCAGCGCCAGGTCGCCGGCGATCGCAGCGCTCGAGCGGTAGGCCTGGCCATTCCCCTGCGGAGCGAGCTTCCAGGCGACCTTTCCGGCCGTCACATCGATCGCCCAGAACACCCCCCCCTCGCTCCCGAACAGCGCCAGGCTCCCGGCGGCAGCGGGGGTTGTGCCGGTGGGGCCGTCGATCGCCACCGCGACATCCTCGATGCCGGTCACGGCGTCGATGACATGGAGCTTGCCGTCGCAGCCGGCCAGGAGCACCTTCCCGGCAGCCACCGTCGGCGAACAGCGGATCTGGTCGGCGATGGTGTGCTTCCAGAGGATCTTTCCATCCGCCAGCGCCAGGCAGGCGAGCGTCGCATCCTGCGAGCCGATGAGGACGTGCGGCCCGTCGTCACCAGGGAGGAGCGTCGGCCCCCCTGACACCTCGCCCCCGGTCTCGTGAGTCCAGCGGACCTCACCACTGCCGACGTCAAACGCCCGCACCATCCCGGCTCCATCGCCGACGACGACCAGCGGCACATTCGCGTCGGTCGATACCGCCGCCGCCGACGGAAAGCCGACGTCGGTTTTGAACGACCAGAGCGTCTTCCCATCGACGAGATCGAGGCAGTGGAAGGTGCCGTCGAGGTCACCGACGAAGATCCTCCCGCCGGAAACGACCGGCGTCGCCTCGAAGGCGGTCTTCTCGAGTTGCCGGTGCCAGCGTTCGGCCAGCGGCAGAGTCATCCGGGCCGCGGAACGCCCCGACCCGGCGACGCCGCCGCGGAACATCGGCCAGGCTTCGGCCGCTGCCTCGTCGCCGGGCTCGGCGCCGACCGGCGCGTGCCCTCCGGCGACCATCGCCAGCAGCACGATCACGCACCACGAGAGGAATCGAGGGACGGTGCGACTCGAGATTCTCATCGGGCTTCCTTGTAGAGCTTCGCCAGATCGTCGACGGCGACAGGGCGCGGGTTGAATCCCGCCGTCCACTGGCTCGCAGCGGCGGCGGCGAGAAACCCGAAATCGGGCGCCGCGATCCCAGCCGCCGTGAGCGAAGGGGCGAGCCCACCGGCCCTCACGACCCCCTCGAGCCAGGCGGCGAGCCGTTCCCCGGCCCGATGCCCAGCGGTCATCGTCCCGTCGGGGAGCGCGGCGACGAGCTCGGCGTAAGGGGAATCGTCGCTGACGGCGTTGAAGCGGACGACATGGGGGAGCATCATCGCCACTGCCTGCCCGTGGACGACGTCGTGGACCGCCGTGAGCGGGTTGGCAAGGGCATGAGCGGCACCGAGCATCGAGTTCTCGATCGCCATCCCGGCCCACGCAGCGCCCAGTTGCACTGCCTCACGGGCCGCCACATCGCCGGGATCGGCAAACACCCGCGGCAGACCAGCGGCGAGGAGCCGGAAGGCCTCGCGGGAGAACAGCCGCGAGGCCGGCGTGGCGGCGCGGCTGACATGGCTCTCGACGGCGTGCGACAGGGCATCGATGCCGGTCAGGGCCGTGACGCGCGGCGGCTGTGTGAGCGTGAGCGAGACGTCGAGAATCGCTACCCGGAATGCCGCCCGGGGGTCGCCGCAGGCCATCTTGACATGGGTTTCGGCATCGCTGATGAGCGCAAAGGATTGCGTCTCGCTCCCGGTGCCTGCCGTCGTCGGCACGCCGATCGACGGGAGCATCGGACCAGTCGCCTTGCCACGGCCATGGTAGTCGTGCATCCGTCCGCCGCAGGAATGGACGAAGTTGATCCCCTTCGCGCAGTCCATCGAGCTGCCGCCACCGATCGCCACGATCACATCGGGGCGGACCCGGCGGGCCGCCTCGACACCGGCGGCGACATGGGCGGTGGTCGGATTCTCGCCGACGGCGGTAAACGTCGTGACAGCGAACCCTGCCGACTCCAGCGCCGCGATCCCCAGCCCCGTGTGCCCCGCCCTCTCCACCCCCGGGTCGCTGACGACCAGCGCCCGGTTGCCGCCGAACTCGCGGGCAAGGGTGCCGAGCCGGTCGACCGCTCCGGTCCCGACGACCAGCCGCGTGGCGGCACGGAACTCGAACGGCTGCGGGATGGACATCATGAATGGCTCAGGGGAGTCATCAGGCGACGCCAGCGCCCGCCGGCAGCTGGAGGGCCCGGGAACGGTAGAGGAAGTCGATGATGTTCCCCTCGTGAGGCTGGAGCCAGTCGAGCTTCGTCGTCGGCACGGGACCGATGTTGAGGCGATCGATCTCGGTGCAGTCGATGAGTGCGTGCTTGAAGGCTGGGTCGTCGGTGAGTGCGGTGCCGACGAGCGTCGGGCCGATCTTCTCGAGCATCTGCCCCTGCGGGCACTTCACCACCACCACGAACGGGAACATGTACTCGGCCTTCGCGATCACCGGGTCCGGGCTGCTGCAGTGAGCGACGACGGGCCGCAACCAGCCGCACCGCTCCCCCTCCACCAGCCGCGGGCCGTAGTTCTCGGTGGGATGGCTCACCCCGGGAGCCGCCAGCCCCCCTTCGATCTGCCCCCAGGTCGCCTTGGCGGCGCCGGGGATCGTAAACGCCGCGAGCTTCGCATTGGGATCGTCGGGAGGGAGGACATCGACCGGCCCGAGCCGCTCGGCCAAGGCTGCGGCGATTGCCTCGGTGTGCCGGCTCGCCCAGATCGCCGAGCAGTTGATGCAGCCACGGCCGCCGTTGATGGCGACGCTCTCCACCATCATGTCGATGTGGTCTTCCCAGCGGTCGACGACGTCATCACCGATGAGAATCTTCGAGAACCCGGGCCCGTGGACCTGCACGCCGGGATTGCCCCGGTACTGCTCGACCGTCTTGGCACTCCCGAAGATCATGCTCCGCTTGCAGGAGGCGAGGATCGAAGCCCCGACGTCGGTGGCACCGGGATAGAGCCCGATCGCCTCGGAGGGAATCCCCGCTTCGATCATCGCTGCCGCCATCCGGTAAGGCGTCCAGGGCTCCTGGCCCCCCGGCTTCATGACGAGGCCAACGCCGAGGGCGATCACCGGCAGCCAGAGGGTGTGAACGCCAGGGGAGTTTGACGGCAGGACGAGCCCGAGCACCGGCGACTGCGCCTGGTAGCTGACGACGACATCGCGGTGCTCGCGGCCGTAGCCCTTCCAGAAGATCTCCGGCGGCAGGCCGCGGGAGAGGGCATCGAGCATCCGATCCATGTTCGCGAGGACGAACATGTTCTTCTGCATGTTCGCCCGGCAGAGCGTCTCCGGCATCCCGGTCGTGGCCGACTGCTGCTTGACGAAGTCGTCGGGCGATTGCTTCGTGTCGCCGACGGCGAGCGTGCCGTGGGCATAGAGATTTCCTGCCGTCTGCAAGCGCTCGACGATGTCCTCCGGATCGAGCGACAAAAGCGCCTCGCGCGCTTTGGCCGCCTTTTGCATGTCGCGGCCGACGAGCGCGCCGCCGACCTGACTGACCTCCGCCACCGGCTCACCGGTGAGGAAGTGGACGAGCTTCGTCCGTTCGATCGACTCGTAGGGCTTGCCGAAACGGTAGGCAGGAAGATGCATCAACAAGACTCCTGGACGTTTTCGAAAGATTCCAGATTCAGAAAGAACGCCGTTGGCAACTCCAAGGATGCGCCCGCGGTCGCCCGGAGGTGCGACCGCAAGCCTCCGCGGACGGCAGCCAGGCTGCCATCCGCCCCAAGCCCGCCGGGGCCACGATAGCCCGGCGAGCGTAAAGTCAGTACACGCCGACGGTGGTCGAAGAGGCGAGCTCCCGGAAAGGGCGCACGCCACTGATGCCGTCCCACGGGTATTTCGCGTAGGGAAGCTCGCGCTCTCCCTCGTCGCGCTCGAGGAAGCCGGGCACGAACGTCTCCTTCGTGAGGGTCGTGAGCTTGACCCGTCCGGTGCCGCCGTAGGGGACGACCGTGTTGGTGTCGTCGAAGTCGACAACCTCGATGACTGCGCGCGGCTGCGGGGCGTAGTAGGCGATCGTGTAGCCATCAGCGGGGACCACCGGCCTGGAGGCCGCCAGTCCCATCAGCGTGTTGCCGTAGGTGGGGGTCATGAAGGCGCCGTCGAGGAGTTCCTCCACGGCGAAGCGGGTCCACTGCGGGGTGAACTCGGTGCCACCGGAAAAGATCCCGGTGATCCCGGCCTTGCGGATCGTCGTCCCACGCTTCTCGAGGGCGATCGCCAGCGACTCAAGCAGCTTTGGCGTCGTGAACATGCACTTCACGTCGTGGCCCGCCCCGAGGATCGTGATCGCCTGATCGATGCAGTGCTGCTTGTAGGCCTCGAGATGCTCCATCCATCCCTTTTGAATGAGCTTGACCACCCAGCGCGGGTCGAGATCGAGGCAGAAGCAGATGCCGCCGCGATGCTGGGCGAGATGCTCGATCGAGAGCCGCAGCCGGCGCGGCCCCGACGGGCCGAGCATGAGCCAGTTGGCGCCGCGCGGGAAGTATTCCTCGGGAAGCGTGTCACTAAACTGCTCGTAATCGGTGCGGAAGTCGCTCATGTTAACGCGCGACTTCGGCACGCCGGTGGTGCCGCCAGTCTCGAAGACATAAGCCGGCTGACCGGCAAAGCCCTGGGGGATCCAGCGCGTCACCGGGCCGCCCCGGAGCCATTCATCCTCAAACGGTGGGAACTTCTTCAGGTCGTCGTAGTTCTTCACCTCGGTGATCGGGTTGAAGGTCAGCGACTTCGCATACTCCAGCCAGAACGGGCAGCCGGTGGAGGGGTGGAAATGCCAGGCCATCATCTCCACGGCATGGGCATCGAGGGTCGCGCGGGCCTGCTTCACGGCGGCGTCGTCGGCAACCTGGAACACCGGCTTCTGGGCGGAAACGTCGGTCGACATCGCGGGGTCTCTGGAGGGGAGGGGGCTTCAATCCGCAACCGCCATCGACGGCGCGGACACGAGGGAAACGGACACCAGGGGCAAAAAAAGGTTTTAGCCGTCCCCCGACGGGGTCGCCGGGGGGGCTCCGAGTTGGGCGAAGAGTTGCAGCACCCCGTTGAAGTGGGCGAGCCGTGGGCCGTAGCGATCGATGAACTCGCCGAGGGCATACTCGCTGTCGGAGAGGTTCTCGGCGTTGTCAAAGGCTTCCGTGGCCACTCCGGCGAGGAACTCGGTGTGCACCTTGGCCAGCGACTCGGCGGCCCGTCGGCAGGAGCGGGCCAACTCGGGATTGGCATCCTTCCAGGCCTTGAGCTCCGCAGCCCGCTGCCGCTGCTGGAGCGATACCTGCGAGACGAGCTCCGTGAGCAACTCGCACTGGCGGGAGAGAAGCTCGATCTGCCGCTGCTGCAGCAGGATCGACTCCCCGAGCAGATGCCGCGTCTGTGGGTCGGGCGCGGCTCCTCCCGGGGTGATCGAATTGGCGGAGATATCGAGTTGCGTGAACACGGGGGGAAAATCGCTCATGGCACGGCCCGCCGATGGGGAAAGAGAGAACCGACCAAGATTCTACCCAGGCCCACGGGAATGGTAGTCCTCCGGCCCCCGTTCGGCCGGGCGGGGGGCGATTCTCGTCAAGGTTTCCCCAGCCTACGGCGGCGGGGTCGCCGTCCCCCCCGGGCGGCCGGGGAGCGTTCCCGCCTCTCAAGTGGCGCGTCCCGTCACCCGATGCAAGGGGCGGGCGGGGAGCCGGTTCCCTGCGGATCCGCGGCCGACGAACCGCGGAACGACCGCCTGAAGGCGGGCGAAGGCTTTGGGGGAACGGTGGAAACCAACGACGCTACGCTGACCTTCGGGTTTCTTACCACCGTCGATTCGCCCACCCACGGCGTTTTCGGCGGCTACCTCGTCGTCGACGCCACGGGACGACCGCTGGAGTTCCACTGCACAACGCCGGTCAAGGTGTCGCGAGCGCAGCAGATCCTCTACGGAGCGACGCTCCCCGGCCATCTCCATGGCCGCCAGATCGGCGCCAATCTCCTCGGAGAAGCCACCTCCCGCCCACTGGCCGTCCTCGTCGACGCCGAGTCGCTTCTCCATGTTCGCCCGCACACGCCCCTGCCGGTCGGGCTCGTCCGCCGATCCGATTCGGCCCAGCCGGCACCGAGCAGCGACGAGGCCTTCATGCGGTTCGGTACGACGACGATCAGCCTGCCAGCCGATCGGCATGGCAGTCTGATCGAAGGGCTCACGGCCCTGGCCGGTGCGGTCGACCTCAGCGAGCCGTTTGAGCGGATCAGGGCGGCGATCGACGAGGCCCAGCGGCACTGACCCGTGGCCCGAGTCACGGCCGCGACGGCCACTGTCACGGGGACACCCCCGGACCGATCGATCGGGACGCGGAAGGGAACAGCCATGGCACAGTCAAGCGAGCGCGACATCCCGTCGCGGGGCACCGAGCCGACCCCGTTCAACAACGGCGGGACCCACGCCCTGCGGAGCGCGGATCTCGCGCTCCCGCCGGTGACGATCCAACCCCGTCGGTCGATCGAAGCGCTGCCACAGCCACGCGTTCTCCGGCTTCCGTTGGCCCCTACGACGCCAGCGGTGACATCGATCGGTCTTCTCGATGCCCCCCCGAAGGTCTCAAGCTACCGTTTCCCGCGGCTGGCCAGCCCCGCCCCCATCGTCCCTCCCCGGCCCTTCCTCCCCCAGCCGGTCACCGTGCCAGCGCCGGCTGCCCCCGAGCCAGCCGCGGGGAAGCCCCGGCCGGGACGGACGCGGATCGCCCCGCCAGGGGATGTCGTGCGGATGGAAGAGCGGCTGTGGTTCCTCCTCCAGCCCGACCTCGAAACGCTCCTCCGCTCCTGCCACCTCGATTTCCCCCGCCAGCCGTTCCCTTTCCAGCTCGAGGGGATGGCTTTTTTGATGCCTCGGCACGCCGCCGTCCTCGCCGACGAGATGGGCCTGGGCAAGTCGATGCAGGCGATCTCCTCGATCCGCCTCCTGATCCATGCCGGTGAGGCCCGTCGCGTCCTCGTCGTCTGTCCGAAGGGACTGGTGTCGAACTGGGTGCGGGAGTTCAGCGACTGGGCCCCGGAGATCCCGGTGGCCGTGATCGAGGGGGATCCGCAGCGACGTCGCTGGCAGTGGGCCCTGTCGGATGTCGCCGTGAAGGTCGCCAACTACGAGAGCGTCGTTCGCGACCGGGAGCTCGTCGCCGAGCTGAAGGCCTCGTTCGACCTCGTCGTCCTCGACGAGGCGCAGCGGATCAAGAACTCCGCCAGCCAGACCAGCCACGCCATTCGGGCCCTGTCGCGACGCCGCAGTTGGGCCCTCACCGGCACCCCAGTGGAGAACTCGGCCGACGACATCGTCGGGCTGTTTGAGTTCGTCGCCCCGGGGCACCTCGACGAACGGATGTCACCGCGGGCCCTCGGCGCCGCGGCAGCCGACCATGTCCTCCGGCGGACGAAGGACAAGGTTCTGAAGGATCTCCCCCCGCGGCTCAACCGCGACGAACGGATCGAGCTCACGGCCGAACAGCGCGAGACCTACCGACAGGCCGAGGAGGATGGCGTCCTTCGGCTGGCCGAGATGGGGCGCTCGGCGACGATCAGCCACGTCTTCGAGCTCGTCCTCCGGCTCAAGCAGGTCTGCAATTTCGACACCCACTCCGGCGAGAGTGCCAAGCTCGATTGCCTCAAGGCCGATCTCGAGGAGGTGCAGGCCAGCGGCCGGAAAGCGCTTGTCTTCAGCCAGTGGGTTGAGACGCTCGGCAAGCTCGAGAAGGAGCTCACGCCCTTCGGGGCGCTGCAGTACCACGGCGGGATGTCGACGGCGGCCCGTGACGCAGCGATCCAGCGGTTCAAGACCGACCGCCGCCACTCCGTCCTCCTCCTCTCCTACGGCGCCGGCGCCGTCGGGCTCAATCTCCAGTTCTCGCAGTACGTCTTCCTCTTCGACCGCTGGTGGAACCCGGCCGTCGAGGATCAGGCGGTAAATCGGGCCCACCGAATCGGCGCCGCCGGCGCCGTCACGGTCACCCGGTACCTCGCCGCCGACACCATCGAGGAGCGGATCGACGAGGTGCTGCGGAAGAAGCGCGACCTCTCCGAGCTGATTCTCTCCCAGTCCGAGCCCCCAGAAGCTGGGAAAACAGGGCTGACGGTCGACGAGCTCTTCGCGCTGTTCAAGCTGCCGACCCCGGCCCGGTCAGCGGCGGCCTGAAGCCGCCAACAGACCGGCCGATGAACCGTCATTTCCCGTACGTAGCAAACCCGGCTGCCACCGTCGGACGGACCGTGGCCGGCGTCGTCGACGTCACCGGGGCCTGCCC
>JBAWVV010000064.1:0-14679 GCA_037147115.1 Planctomycetia bacterium
CCCTCACCCTCAATCTTAAAGCTCCGATCGTCATTAACCTCGAAGCCCGCACCGGCCGTCAAGTCGTTGCGAGCGGCGAGCTTCCGATGCAGTACGAATTGCCCTGCGCGACTCCCGGCCTCAAAAAGAGCGCATAATGATAGTGCAAGCCGACCGGGGAATGTCGGCTCCACGACAGGATCAGGAAGGATCGACCGATGCTCGTACTCTCCAGACAGCGTGATGAAAGCATCATGATCGGTGACAACATCGTTGTCACGATCGTTGACATTCGGGGAGACAAGGTTCGCCTGGGGATCAACGCCCCTTCCGAGATTCCGGTTCACCGGCAGGAGGTCTACGAGGCCATCCAGCGGGAGAATCTCCGGGCAGCCCGGCTCGAGCCGGGGGATACCGAGGGGCTCGGACGCCTCGCCGACCGCGGCGCCGCTCAGGGACCGAAGAAGCCCAACGACGGCCCGCGCCGCTGACGCTCGGCCGGCGTCGACGGCCCCGCCGGCCGGGGTCATCCTCCCGTGAAGTACTCCGGCTCGCGCCCCGCCTTCCACTTGATATTGCAGCCGAGACTGGGGCGCTGCTCCTCTGCGGGCCGCTTCCCCGCCACGAGGGCGTCGAGGGCGTCGCGGAGATCGGCGCCCGTCACCGCGTCCCCGTTTCCCGGGCGGCTTCCGTCGAGTTGGCCACGATAGGCCAACCGACGGCCGGCATCGAAGGCAAAGAAGTCGGGTGTGCACGCGGCCCGATAGTCTCGCGCCACGTCTTGGGTCTCGTCATAGAGATACGCGAACGGGTAGCCGCGGGCCTCCGCCTCGTGGATCATCTGCTCCGGCGAATCAGCCGGATGTCCGGAGACGTCATTGGAACTGATGGCGACGAAGCCGATGCCGAGCGGCGCGTAGTCCCGGCCGAGCTGGGCAAGCTGGTCGGCCACGTGCTTCACGAACGGGCAGTGGTTGCAGATGAACATCACAACCGTGCCCCGTTCCCCGGCGACGTCGTCGAGGCCAAGGATCCGGCCGTCGACATTGGGGAGGGAAAAGGTCGGGGCAGTGGTGCCCAGTGGCAACATCGTGCTCGGCGTGCGGACCATAGCTGGATCTCCGTGGGACTGGGCTGAGGGGAGCGGAAGGAATGATGCTGATCGGGGAGGGAGCCGGTCGATGGCCGGGCGCTCTCATCCCCCGCATCGGAACAGCCTGCGGGCGTTGGCGGCCGTCGCCGCGGCGAGGACCTCGAGTGACACGCCCCGGGCCAGGGCGAGGCACCGGGCCGTATGGACGACATGGGCCGGTTCGTTGCGTCGTCCGCGAAGCGGCTCCGGGGAGAGAAACGGACTGTCGGTCTCGACGAGGAGACGGTCGCTCGGCACCGTCGCCGCGACCTCGCGGAGCCCGGCCGAGGAGCGGAAGGTCACCATCCCGGCGAACCCGAGGTAACAGCCGAGCTCGAGGGCCTCGGCCGCCTCCGCAGACGTCCCGGTGAAGGCGTGGAGGATCGCCGTCAACGGGCCGCGGGCGACCGCCTCACGGAGCATCGCGAGGACGTCGGCGAGGCTCTCCCGGGTATGGACGACCAGCGGGAGCGAGAGCCGTTGCGCCAACCGGACATGCCGATCGAACCATTCCCGCTGGATGTCCGGCGGCGCATCGTGACGGTACCAGTCGAGCCCCGTTTCACCGATGGCGGCGACCCGCCCCGACTCGGCGAGGGCGACGATCCGATCCCACTCCCCGGCGACGACCTCGTTGACGTCGTTGGGATGAATGCCGGCCGTGGCCACGAGCCCGGGCTCACGGGAGGCGAGATCCGCCGCGGCCTCGCTGTCCATGGCGCGGGTGCCGATGACCGCCATCCCCGTGACCCCGGCGGCCCTGGCCCGAGCCACCACCGCGGGGAGCTCGTCGAGATAGCGCATCGGATCGAGATGGCAATGGCTGTCAAAGAACTCCATGCCTTCCCTCCGCGCGGGTGGTGCCGGCTCCCGTGTGCCGTTGGAGAACCGGGGATTCAAGAAACGGGCGCGGGGGGGAGGGAGCCGCTGCGCCCACTGCGCCGAGCGATCTCTTCGAGCTGATCGGCATGTTGGAGAGACGCCTCGCGGCCCTCGCGCACCAGATCGATTTCCCCCGGGGGCCCTCCCGCGTCGACAAGCCGGTCGAACTGGGCGATTTGACGCCGCAGCCCGTTGAGCACACGGGGGAGCATCGCGGCGAGGTCGACGTCGTGGGTGGCGGTGTAGCGGATCGGGTAGACAGGCCGCGGTACCGTCTCGCCGTGCTCCTCGAGGAGCCGGCCGGCCCGGTCGGCAATGCTCCGCTGGTCCTCAACGAGATCGACCAGCGCGAGCTTGATCACTTCGTCCCCGGGAAAAGTCCACACCCCCGCCGCCACAAGGTAGGAGTGGAGCGACGATCCGAGCGTGTCGATGAGTTCCGCGAGTGTCGACTTCATAGGGCTGCCGTGGCGGGGTGAGGGTCAGGAGGCAAAAGCCCCGGCGAGACGGGCGAAGGCGTACAGCCCCGACCAGAAGATGCCGAGCGACACGACCGGAACAACGAGGGCCGTCACAAGCGCCCCGGGAATCGATACGAGCGGAAATGCGTCGGTGGTCCGATCGGCCGGGGGTGAGTCGAACGTCATGACCTTCAGCACGCGGAGGTAGTAAAACAGGCTGATCACCGTGTTTGCCCCGCCAACCACGAGCAAGACAAGCATCAACGGCCGTTCGGCACCGAGCATGACCGCCTCCATGACCGAAGAGAAGACGAGGAATTTGGAGACGAACCCAGCCAGGGGCGGAAGTCCGATGAGACTCACGAGCACGACGCCGGTGGCGACGACGATCCCCGGGTTCGATCGAATCAATCCGGCGTAGGATGCGATCTCCTCGCTCCGCAGCGAATTCCTCAGCAGCGCCACGATGGCGAACGCGGCAAGGTTCATGAAGACATACGTGCCAAGGTAGAAACAGACCGCGGCGACGGCAGAACGCGTCGCCTCGGCATCCCTTCCGGCCAGCGCCACCGCCGCCGCCACACCCATCATGAGATAGCCGGCATGCGCGATGGTCGAATAGGCGAGGAGGCGCTTCATGTTGGTCTGCCCATAGGCAGCGAGATTCCCCAGCGTGCAGGTCAGCGCCGCCAGGAGGGCGATTCCTCCGACGATGAAGTGCCTCGTTTCGCCGAGTGATGCCATCTGGGAGACATGCTCGGGCCCCGGGCCGGTCGTCCCCAGCCCAAAGGCCACGCGGAGGAGGAGCGCCACGGCGGCGGCCTTGCTGGCCACCGAGAGAAACGCCCCGACTTCGGCTGCAGCGCCGGCGAAGACGTCCGGGCACCAGAAATGGAACGGCACGGCCGAGAGCTTGAACGCCAATCCAACGGCCACCATCAGCCCGCCGATCGCCAGCGCCAGCCCGGTGCCCCCCGGCATCCACATGGCATCGAGCGCCGCCAGTTCGCGGGCCATGGTTGGCAGGTGGCAGGTGCCGAGGACGCCGGCCAGGAGGCTCAAGCCATAGAGCATGACCCCCGCCGCTCCGGCCCCATAGACGGCGTACTTGAGGGCCGCCTCAGAACTCGCCTTGCGCCCCTTGAGGAGCCCGGCGAGGGCATACGAGGGAACACTCGCCATTTCCACCGCCATGAACACCATGAGGAGGTGATTGGCCGACGCCATCAGGCACATGCCGAGCGTCGCCCCGAGAACGAGGGTGTAGAAATCGGCCCCATCCTCTCGGTCCGGGATCCCGGAAACCTTCGTGAAGAGGATGAAGAGCACGAGGAATCCGGTCAGCAGCAGTCGGATGTAAGCGGTCAGCGAGTCGAAGGCGAGCAGGCCGCCGAACAGTTCCTGCCGCCCCGCCAACAGGTCGCCGATGGACGACGACCAGGCTGTAGCGCGGAGGGAGAGAATGTCGTCCCAGGCGAAAAATAGCGAGAAGAGGACGCCGCCGAGGGCGATGAAACCGGAGTCGACCAGACGGAGGAGCGGCACCATCCGGCAGAGCAACAGCAGAACGATGGTCGCCGCCAGACAGAGTTCCGGACGGAAATGGGGCAGCGACACGACGAGCGTGTCGTGGAGCGTGCCATCGAGCAAAGCGCCGAGATTGCGGTCGGGATTCACCGGCCACCCCCCACGGAGAAGGAATCGATCGCGGCCTGGATCTCGGCCTTCTCGGGATCGGTGGAAGCGGCCGCCCCGGCCGAGGCGGGAGCACCGTCGTGGCCCCGCGTCCATTCGGCGAGCGTCTCCACCTGCCGGTTCACCGTCGGCGTGACGTAGTTGAAGATCAACTGCGGCGCTACCCCGAACACGACGGCCAGCACGACCAGTGGCACGGCGATCGCCAGTTCCCGGCGGGTCATCGGCGTGAGGTGGTCACCGTGCGGGCCCTTGTACTCGGCCCCGAGATAGACCCGCTGGATCGCCCAGAGAATGTAGGCAGCGGTGAGAATCACCGTGAAGGCGGAGCAGACAGCGAGCAGACGGCTGTAATTCCAGCTCGAGAGCGTGACGAGCACCTCGCCGATGAAGCCACACATACCGGGGAGCCCGAGACCGGCGAAGAAGATCGCCACCGCCAGCGACGCATAGAGTGGCATGCGGTTGAAGATGCCGCCGAACTCTTCGAGGTTGCGGTGGTGGACCCGGTCGTAGAGGACGCCGACCATGAAGAACATCCCGGCCGAACTGATGCCGTGGGCGAGCATTTGGAACATGGCGCCGTTGACCCCCTGAGCCCAGGCGTCCCACTGGTAGCCATGTCCGTCCACCGCGCTCCACACGCCGAGGCCGAGCATGACATACCCCATGTGGCTCACCGAGCTGTACGCCACCATCCGCTTGAAATCTTTCTGCGCCAGCGCGGCGAAGGCCCCGTAAACCATCGACACGACGCCGAGCCCGCACACCAACCAGGCGAACGACAACCCGGCTCCGGGGCAGATCGGGTAGCAGATGCGGATGATTCCGTAGCCACCAAGCTTGAGAAGGACCCCGGCGAGAATCATCGAGATTGGTGTCGGAGCCTCGACGTGGGCGTCGGGCAACCAGGTGTGCACCGGCACGACCGGGACCTTGATGACGAAGCCGATGAGGAGGAGGAGGAAGGCCCACGACTCGAGCGTCATGCCCCAGAACGAGGTCGCGGCAAAGGGAGAGTTTTGCGATTGGCCGATCGCCGCCAGCGCCAGGATGTTGAAGGTGTGGACCGGCTTCCCGGCGTCATGGGCGGAATGAATGGCCGTGAGTGCCGCCGTCCTCTCGGCTCCCTCGAGTAACGGGCTGACAACATGGCTGGCGATGAGTTGCTCGTCTGACAGCGTGCCGACGTCGCTGGCGAAGTAAAGCATCAGGACCGCCAAGAGCATCAACACGCTGCCGGCGAGGGTATAGAGGAAGAACTTGATCGCCGCATACTCGCGGCGCGGACCACCCCAGATCCCGATGAGGAAATACATCGGGAGGAGCATGACCTCCCAGAAAACGTAGAAGAGGAAGAAATCGAGCGACACGAAGACCCCGATCATGCCCGTCTCGAGCAGGAGGAAGAGGATCCAGTAGGGGCGTACGTGCTTCTCGATAGGCCAGCTCGCCGCGGCGGCGAGGACTGAAAGGAAGGTCGTCAGGAGAACCAGCGGCATGCTGATCCCGTCGACACCGAGCAGATAGTTGATGTTGAAGGCAGGGATCCACGGTTGATCGACCACCGCCTGCATTCCGGCTTCACCGACGGTGAACTGCCCCGCGCTGCCCGTTCCGAAGATCGCCGGCACCGCCATCCAGAGCGAAAGGACGAAGACGACGATCGTCGTCGCCAAACCGACCCAGCGGATCGAGTCGTCCTTGCCACGGGGGATCAGCGGCAGCGCCAGAATCCCGGCGACGATCGCCGGCAGGAAGAGGATGAGCGTCAGGGGCCAGAAGGCAGGCTGCGTCACGGCCAGGATCGGTGCGATTCCCATGGGGCGTTGGTCCGGAGAGGAACGGTGGGCGGTGCGGGAGGAAGGGCCGGGTCGGGATCAGCCGGCAAACGAAGAATGAAGCAGCAGTCCGGCGAGAACGAAAATCGCGACGGTACCGAGGGCGATGAACATCACGTACTGGCGGAGTTGACCGGTCTGAAGTTTCTTGAGTTCGAGTCCGGCATGCCACGTGGCATTGGCCGTCCCGTTGACCAACCCATCGATGAGCGTCCGGTCGAGCCACGCGTCGAAGCCGGCCACCTGCTTGGCTCCCCAGGCGAGTCCCTCGATGAACTTGTCGATGACCCCAGTGTCAGTCGCGCTCACCAACCGCGAGATTCCCAGGATCGGCAGCACGAACAAGAAGCGGTAGATCTCGTCGAAGTACCAACGGTTGGCGAGAAACGTGTACAGCGGCTTGGCCGCAGTGGCGACCGCAGCCGGCGGGATGACGCGCCACACATACATCGCCGCGGCGAGGAGCACGCCGCTGGCCGCGGTGGCAAACGCCGTCAGTGAGGCGGTGACATGGATGTCGTGGGCGTGGCTGGCATGCTCCGCCGGCACCGTGAACGCCCGGAAAAGGAGACCGCCGAGCTCGGTCCCGCCGGTGCCAGCGGGGCGGGCCTGATCGATCAAGTTGGCAATCCCGAATCCGCCCGGCAGAGTCCATCCGGCCACGACGGCGAGCACCGACAGCGCCACGAGCGGGTAGGTCATCACCGGCGGCGACTCGTGGGCATGTTCATGGACATGATGATCGCGCGGTTGCCCGGCAAACGTCATGAACCAGAGCCGGAACATATAGAAAGCCGTCAGCATCGCGCCGCCGGCAACGGCATAGAAGAGGATCGAGTGGGCCGGATTCTCGCGGGCGAAGAGGAGCGCCTGGGCGAGGATCGAGTCTTTCGAGTAGTAGCCACTCAAGCCGATGTCGAGAAACGGCACGCCGGCACCGATGATCGCCAGGCAGCCGACGAGCATCGTTCCCGAGGTCCACGGCATAACCTTGGCCAGCCCCCCCATCTTCCGCATGTCGTTGGTATGGCAGGCGTGGATCACCGATCCCGAGCAAAGAAAGAGAAGGCTCTTGAAGAAGGCATGGGTGACGAGATGAAACAGCCCGGCCAGCCATCCCCCAACGCCGAGCGCTAGCATCATGTAGCCGAGTTGACTGACGGTCGAATAGGCGAGAACGCGCTTGATGTCGTTGGCCACCAACGCGATCGAGGCGGCGATGAGCAGAGTGATCGCCCCGACATAGGCGATGACAAGGAGGGCATCCGGGGTCAGGACCGGATAGAAACGGCCGACGAGATAGACACCCGCGGCGACCATCGTCGCCGAGTGGACAAGCGCTGAGACGGGCGTCGGACCCTCCATGGCGTCGGGTAGCCAGACGAAGAGTGGAAACTGGGCGCTCTTCCCGATGCACCCGCAGAAGATGCCGAGTCCGGCCACGAGGAGCAGCCAGCGGCCGTATCCCTCATCCCGCCAATCCTCGACCTTGGCCTCCACCTGCTCGACCCCGGCCCGCGGATCCTGCGGATACGACCGCAGCACCGCTGCGACCTTTTCCGCGGCAGCAAATTTCACCATCCCGTCGGGCACCCACTGGGCATGCCCCGCCACCGGCGGACGAACCAGCGAAAACAACCCCGGACGGGCATGGCCGTCGAGCCCGGTTGAATCGGCGAAGTGGAGCGTCCCGAGCGCGCCCCAGAGCGCCATCAGGCCGATGAGCATCCCGAAGTCGCCGATCCGGTTGACGATGAAAGCCTTATTGGCCGCGTTCGAGGCACTTTTCCGCTCGTAGTAGAAACCGATCAGAAACCACGAACAGATGCCGACCAATTCCCAGAAGATGAACACCATCGCCAGATTCCCGGCGATGACGATCCCGAGCATTGAGAAGCAAAACAGCGACAACGCTTGAAAGAACCGGTGGAAGCGGCCGGGGCGATGGAGGTCCGACCCGTCGGCGAGGTGGACCTCGTGGTCGGTGATCTCGTGGAGCTCGTCATGCATGTAGCCCGACGCATAGACATGAATGCAGGTGGCGATGAACGTGATCATCACGAACATCAGCACGGTCAGGGCGTCGACATACCACCCGATCGTGAGCCGCAGCCGCCCCCCCTCGTAGAGCGTGTACCAATCGCCCGAGTAGGAGACCGGCGGGCCCGCATGGCCGGCCCCCTCGTCGACCGTCCGGTGGGCCGATTCGGAGCCATGCGAATCATGCGAACTGGGGGCTTCGTGCGAATCGGGGGATCCAGCCGACCTATCAGCCGACCTATCAGCCGACCCATCAGCCGACCCATCAGCCGACGCATGGGCCCCGCCATGGTCGTCGTGGGCCAGCGCGTGGACCGGATGCTCGGCCACCCAGGAAATGAACGCCATCAGCGAAAGGACGAACGAGCCGACGATCGCGGCAGTGGCGACGCCGGCGGCCCCCTTGCCATGGTCCCCGAGTCGGGGGCCGGCAAAAAGGATCACGGCAAAAGACGCCAAGGGCAGCAGCCAAGCGAGCCCGAGAAGCGTCGGCAGGAGTGATTCCAGATCCATGGGAGTTCGGGAGCGGAGCTCACCCCTTCAGGTCGTCGGCCCGGTCGACATCGACGGTGGCGTGATTGTTGTAGAAGTTGAGCGTGATCGCGAGAGCCACCGCAGCCTCGGCCGCTGCCAAGAGGATCACGAACAGCGCGACCACCTGACCATCGAGCCCGAGCGTCGGGGCCCCTTCAGCACGGAGGTACGGGGAGGCGAAGGCGACAAAGTTGATGTTGGCACCATTGAGGACTAATTCGATCCCCATGAGGATCCCCAGCGCGTTGCGCTTCAGGGTCATGCAGGCGATGCCGGCGGTGAACAACACCGCTCCGACGACCAAGTAATGGACGACGCCGACCGGTTCGGTGAACGGATTGACGGCAAACAGCGGAATCGTCGCGAGGCATGGGGCCAGCGACGCCACCGACGACACCATCACCGTGGCCAAGACCAGTCCCATCATCGTCCTCCTCCCACGAGCGCCGACTTTGCACCACCCGCACTCCGCCCCGTCGGCGCCACCGTCGCGACGGGCTCCACCGGCATCGCCGATGCGAGGGCATCGATCGGCCGAGGTGTCCTGCGCCGTTTGGCGCGAGCCAGGTAGGCGGCACCGACCAACACGACAAGCAGATGCACCGACACGATCTCGAACGGCAACATGTAACCGACACGACCACCGACCGGCGTTCCGACGGGCGGTTCATCAACACGGACGCCGACCAGCGCCATGCCGAGGGGCGTCGCCGAAGGAGCGGGCACGACGCCGACCCCCGGCCCCCTCCAGGCGTCGACCGAGAAGGCAGCCGTCAGGAGGAGCGAAAGGAGGGAGGCCCCGGCCACGGCCGTGAGCGTTCGATCGGAGGAGGAGGGTTTGATCGACACCAGCGGGGCTTGGGCGGTGAGCATGACGCCGAAGACGAGCAGCACGAGCGTTCCGCCGACGTAGATCATCAGTTGCATCGCGCCGATGAACTCAGCGCCGGCAAGAAAGAACAAGCCGGCGGTGGCACCGAGCGAGAAGACGAGATAGAGGGCCATGCGGACGACGTTGTCGGCCGCCACGACCCCAATGGCAAACCCGCAGGCCAGCCCGGCGAACAGGAGGAAGAGGACCGAATGCCAGTTGATCCCGGCGATCGGCAGAGCGGGCAGCGCAGCCAGGATCGTAGCGAAGGGCGAAGCGACGTGCGTCAGGGTGGAGATATCGATGATGTCCATGTCGAGCATTCCCGTCACCGAGGGCTCCGCGCTGCCAAACCGGCCCGTTCGACCGGCTCACCACCCGTCACGGTGGACGAACGATCCTCCGCTGGGGAAGCAGCGGCCGGTAGGCCACCTGGCCCCTCGAGCCACCCTTCCCGGATCTCCCCGGCGGGTCGCCCCCATCCGGGAAACAGCCCCCCGGGGAGGAAGAGTTGCCAGAACATCGCGCCGGCGAACATCACGGCCGCGATCGGCGTGCAGTACTTCAGACAGGTCGTCATCACTTGATCGATCCGCAACCGGGGGAGCGTCCAGCGGATCCACATCATGAACAGGACGCCGAGCGTCGCCTTTCCCATGAGGTTCGCCAGCCCCACGAGACGGACGGCGTAGGCCGCACTCTCCCCCGTGCCATCGCTGAAGCCGAGCAACCGGGCCACCGGCACCGGGCCGTTCCAGCCACCGAGGAAGAGCACCGCAGCCAGACCGCTGACGAGGAACATCGAGCCGTATTCGGCCATGAAGAAGAAGCTCCAGCGGAGCCCCGAGTATTCGGTGTGGAATCCTGCCACCAGTTCACTCTCCGCCTCGGCGAGATCGAAGGGGGCGCGGTTCACGCTCGCCACGGCGCAGGTCACGTAGACCCAGAAAATGATGAACGTGAACGGGTCGTGAAAGAGATACCAACTCGACATCCAGCCGGCCTGTTTTTCGCCGATCGTGACGAGATCCATGGTGCCGGCAAGCATCACCGGGACGACGACGCACATCCCCAGTGGCACCTCGTAGCTCACCACCTGAGCCGCTTCGCGCATCGCCCCAAACAACGACCATTTCGAGGCCGAGGCGTAGCCGGCGAGGATCACGCCAAACACCTCCAGGCCGAGCACGGCGACGACGAAGAAAACGCCCACATTGAGCCGTTGACCGACGACGTCGAAAGCGAAAGGAAGGGCGATGAATGCGCAGAACGACGCGCAGAAGCTGACATAGGGCGCGAGCCGGAAAAGGAGTCCGTCGGCGCCCTCGGGCATCAAGTCCTCCTTGGCGAGAAGCTTGATGCCGTCGGCGAGCGACTGGAGCCAGCCGAAACGCCCGCCGGTGCGGGTCGGGCCGAGGCGATCCTGGATCCGGGCAGCGATCTTTCGCTCCGCCCAGATAAACACGAGCGCACCGCCGGCGATGACGTTCAGGAGCAAGACCGCTGCCACGAGGGCAGCGATGCTCCAAGCCACCCAACCGGGTAGCCCCAGACCGATGAGGAATTCAGCCATGCATCACCCGTTTCAGACCTCGGGAACAACCCCATCGCACCGGGTTTTTCCCGTCGGAAAACCGACTTCGTGAAAATTTCCACGAAGTTTGACCTACACCGTCGCGAATCACAAGTACCAGCGGGAAAACCGCCGCGGAGCCGATCCGCGCCCTGCGCCAGGGCTCGAACCACCGGCGGTCAGCGGTCGATCTCACCCATCACGATGTCGAGGCTGCCGACGATCGCCGGAACATCGGCGATCAAGCAGCCGCGGCACAGCTCGTGCGTCACTGAGAGGTTTGAGAACGAGCTCGACCGGGCCCGGACACGCCACGGGATCGCGGTGCCGTTGCCGACGACATAGAATCCCATCTGGCCCTTCGGCGCCTCGGTCTCGAGGTAGGCATCGCCGACGGGAAGTTTCTCGAAGAGCTTGAGCGGTTCGGGGAGCGGCTCCGGACAGGCGGCGTAGCGGTCGATCGCTTGACGGACCAGATCCATCGACTGCACGACCTCGAGCATGCGGACAAAGAACCGGTGCCAGCAGTCGCCGAGCACGGCTTCCGACGGCACCGTCGGGTAGCTGTGGTCGCGGGGATAACGCCCTTCCTTCTGCACCGCCACCTCGAAGGCGTAGCCGTCGTACATCCCGGTGTAGAGGCTCTCGCCGTCCCGGCGCATGTCCTGGTCGACACCGCTGCCGCGGAGCACCGGCCCGCTGCAGCCGTAGTCGATCGCCATCGCGCGGGAGAGCACTCCGACGCCGGCGGTCCGCTTGACGAAGATCGCGTTGGTCGTGAGGAGGGCGTGGTATTCCTGGATGATCGGCTCGAACTGGTCGAGGAACGCCTCACACCGCTGCAGCCAGCCGGGCGGGAGATCGGCCGTCGCCCCGCCAACAGTGATATAGCTGTAGGTGAGCCGCGCGCCGCAGGCCTCCTCGAACAGGTCGAGGATCTTCTCGCGCTCGCGGAACGCATAGAGAAACGGGCTGAAAGTCCCCAGGTCGAGGCCGTAGGCCCCCATCCCGACGAGATGGCTGGAAATCCGGTTTAATTCGGCAATCAGGACCCGGAGGTGACGGGCTTTCTCCCCGACCTCATGCCGCATCAGTTTCTCGACCGTCAGGGCCCAACCGAGATTCATGTTCATCGCCGCCAGGTAGTCGAGCCTGTCGGTGTAGGGGATCCACTGGCGGGGAGAGAGGTTCTCGCCGATCTTTTCGGCACAGCGGTGGAGATACCCGATGTGGGGCTCGGTCTCCGATACGATTTCACCGTCGGTCCGCAGCACCAACCGCAACACGCCATGCGTGCTCGGGTGCTGCGGCCCCATGTTGACGAGCATCTCGTCGGTACGGACGTCGAACTCGATGATCCGCGGATCGTCTTCGATGAGGTCTGGCATGGCGGTTCACTCCGGAGGGGAGACGGGAGCGGATGGCGTAGGAGGGATAAAGGATCGAACATGGCCCGACCGTGACGGGCTTCAACGGCAGCGGATGCCGTGGTAATCCGTCGGCATCTCGTAATCCTTGCGGAGGGGGTAGCCGACCCAATCTTCGGGGCAGAGGATCCGGCGCAGATCGGGATGGCCGGAGAAGGACACTCCGGAGAGATCGTAGACCTCCCGCTCGTGCCAGTCGGCGGTGCGCCACACGCCGGCGACACTCGGAATCTCCGGGAGGTGGCCAGCGACGTCACCGCTCCAGCGCGGAAGCTTGACCTTGAGCACGAGAGTGGCGCGGGCCGACGTGCTCCAGAGGTGGTAAACCATCTCGAGGTGCGGCTGCCACGAAACCTTGGCCGCCTTCTTGGGATCGGTCTCGAGCCAATCGACCGCCGTGATGCACTGCAGCGCGTCGAAGCGTGGCTCCCCCCTCGATTTCAACCACTGGCAGACCTCCGCGATCCGCGCCGGAGCGATCTCGATCCACGGATCGAGTGCCTCGAGTTGGCTTCCCACCACGGCTCCGGGGCAGGCCGCCTCGATCGATTCAAGAAAACCAGGACCTTTCATCGCCACGACTCCTGTGGTTCACGCCATGCCCGATCCCCGCCCGATCCCCCGCCGACCGTCAGCGCCCGGACGCTGCCGCGCGCTCGTTCGACGTCGCCCGCACCCAATCGAGGTCACCGCGATTCCAGACGTACGCGAAACCGACCAGCAACACTGCGAAAAATGTCACCATGTCGGCAACCGCCAAACGGGCGAGCAATCCTCCCGCTCGGGAGACGTCCTGCCGGGCCGAAGCCAGCCCCACGGCCGCTGGCGGTGCCACAGCCGCGGGATCGACCTCCACCCCGCCAGGAACGGCGGTTCGGGAGAAATCGGGCAAAACCGGGCGATCGATCCCCAGTTCCCGCAGCAGTCCGGCGGCGGCGGGCGTCAACGACACGCCGTCGGCCTGCACCGTCTGGAAGGCCGGATCGGAAAGTTGCGTTGCCTTGCCGAAGACCGTTGCCCAGGGAAAGAAGAGTGCAACCTCAACGTCGAAGATGATGAACAGCAGTGCCACAACGTAAAACCGGAGGTCGAACTGGACAAAGCTCGAACCGATCGCCGGTTCGCCACACTCGTAGACCTCGAGTTTCTCGGCGTTGGGAAGGCGGGGGCGCACGAGCCACCCCACGAACAGGTTGACCGCGAGAAAGGCCCCGCCGATCACCACAAAAAGCGCCACGAAACCGGCCAGGATCGTCGGATCGAGAAACGAAGGCATGGGAGTGACTCGCGGCGGAGATTCGACAGGGAACGCGATCGGAAAAGAGCTGAACGACGAGATCGAAATTGACCGGGACCGGAAAAGCGAGCCTCGAGGAAGATTGCCGTCGGCCGCCTCGAATCAGTTGCCGGAATCCCCTGACAACGGCGGAGCGGGCCGACCCCGCACCTCCGCCATCCCCCCCTCACGGCCGACGGAAGCCTTTTTTACTGATTGGGCCCCCCATGGACCGGATCGACGATCACCTTCGAGGCAGCGACGGCCGTCGGATTGAGGGTCGACCTGCCCCAGGCAGTGTCGACCGGGAGACGGGCGAAGTCGACGATCGTTCCGTCGCGGCTGTAGCAGCTCAAGTCGAGCGTCGATCCCATGAAAATGCAGTCGACGGGACACGGCTCGACGCACAGGGCACAGAACATGCACTTTGAGTAATCGATCGTGAAGCCGCTAACCTGGAAGCCCTTGCCGCCGGTGACGCGCTCCTTGCCGATGTAGATGCAGTCGACGGGGCATGCCTTAGCGCACTGGTCGCAGGCAATGCAGGTCGTCAGGTCATAGCGGTGGAATCCCCGGTAACGGGCCGCCACTGGAGCCGGAAGTTCCGGATATTCGAAGTGTTCGGTGAACGTCCGCCGTTTCTGGTCGTAGGTGCTGCCGAACACCCGGAGCGTGACGAGCATGCCCTGCACCACCGTGGCGACGGCGGTGTAGACGTTGCGAAACCACTCGGTCATGGGAAACCCAGCGCTGAGGGAACGGCGGCAATCCGCCAGGGAACAGGACCGCAGAACAGGACGGCGAGACTGGGCTTCGGAACAGGGCGTCGTAGGCACTGACAAGAGACGGGGTTTGGCGGCTCGGTGCGCGCCGACCCCGATCTGGTTTCCCGCAATCCGCGAACGATGAGAAGTATAGGAGGAGAGGGAATCCCCACAAGCCGCGACCGGCATCCCCCGCGCATGCCC